>CAMAYP010000140.1 GCA_945862415.1 Chryseobacterium gleum
ATCAGCAAACATGAGGTTTGGGGCGGCAATGAAACCATACACCAGTCGGGCTTCTACCTCGATAGTACCAGCTACGCAAAAGTTTTCTTCGGATCACAAATGCGAACCATGGTCGATTTTGCGGATGTAGAAAACGGGTTGAACATTACACCCAGCGGACAAAGCGGACATGTGTTGAGCCCCCACTTCGACGATCAGGCGAAGCTCTATGCTCAGCGTTCATTTCGCAGCCAGACACTTCTGATCAATAACGATTGGCGGAAACTTTTGCTCGTGAACAAGCAATAAATGCGACTACTCGCTGCGCAGTAGCGACTTCAGTTTTTTGGACTGCGACAGCTTCATTACCTCCGGGTTGCGCAACTTTTTACGATTGGCTTTTCCGAGCGCCTTTGTTTCTGCGGTCACTATCTTTTTGGATGTGGACTGCACAGAGGTTAACGACTCTTTCTCTGCCATTTGAGCAGCTGCAGGAGGTGCAGTCATCGACATGTCTTCCTCTACCGGTGAGCGAACTTCATACTTGTTGGCATCCAGCTCAACGGGCGCATACTCATCGGCCATATCCGACTCTGCAACCGCTTCTTCTGTAAGGCTAACCGACTTCAACGCATCTTCATATTCATACACGCTCGTTGCATAAGACGGCGGTGCAGGTGTGGTGGCCGTTACAACTTGAGCCAGCAAGTTTTCTACTTCCGAAGGCAATACAACATTCGGAACCTCTACCGCAGGCTTTGGAGCTTCCTGCTTTGGAGTAGTAGGTGCAGGTGATTGTTCCTCCTGCTGCTCGTTCGTGTTCTTCTCCTCAACGGAAGCATGCTCCTCTCGGTTGGGCGTGGGCCAAAAGAAGATGACGAAAAAGCCAACCACTGACGCTCCAACGGCCCAGCCCATCCAAGGTGCGAATCGTTGCTTGTATCCCTTCACTTTTTCTGCATTTTCTGCAAAACCGTGCAAAAGCGCAGTTTCAAGCGACTCCGGCGGATCCTTTAGTTCAGTATCGAAAGACAACTCTTGCATTTCAAGCAACAGTTTGCGCAATGAATTATACTCTTCTTCATTCTGAACATGCTGCAACACGAACGCCTTCTCTTCATGGAGCAGCTCATCGAATGCCTTGCTCATGAGCAAGGCTTCAATGTCTTCATGTTGGTAGATTTCATGCTCGCTCATAACAGACCTTCAAATAAGATTAAACATGACAACCATACAGCAATGCCCTCAAATGCCTTGAGTTTGCCGTTGAGATCTTTCAATAGATAAAACAATCGCGACTTCACAGTGCCCTCGCTCACACTCATAATTTCGCTGATCTCCATGATGCTGAGCTCTTGCACAAATCGCAATTCAAACGTTTCTCGCTTCACCTCATCCAGTTGAGCCAACACCGAGGTCAACTGTTGCATGAACGACTTGCGGTCCATCTCCTTTTGCGCAACCGGCTTGGTAATGCCCTTTGCCTCGGCCTTCAAGGTTTGCTGCGCCTCCTTCCTCACTTCAATCTTTGCGTATTCATTCTTGCACATGTTGTGCGCAATGCTGTAAAGCCAAGTCTTAAACGGTCGGGCCGGATCATACAAATGAGGCTTCTGATACACCTTCGTAAAAAGCTCTTGCGTGAAGTCGCGCGCCTTCTCTTTCTCCTTCCACAGCATGCGCAAAAAGTAGTTGTACATCAGCTTACCATAACGACCATACAACTCCTCAAAGGCTCGCTGGTTGTGCTGCCCCACGAGCACCATCAGCTGCTCGTCGTGTTCGTTTTGATATGGTCGTTTGCTCAATAGCATGCGCTCACTTTATAGTCGGGAGTTGTTCCTTTTCACCCACACTGCGGGCTACTTCAGCATATTTCTGCTTGATGGTTTTGTACTCCTGGTTCTGCCCTGTTTGCTTGGCATAATCGGCCAACATAGCCAGAGGCACCAAATAATTTGCATTCAAACTGTAGCCCGAATTCATCTGACTCTTTCCGCAATTCTTCCACCAGTCGGCATACATCGAACGCACATTGGCCAACGGTGCAGCCGAGCATTTGAAAGCAAGACCGGTGCAATACAACTCGCTTTCCAACTCACTGATCACTCCTGACCCTGCTGCCAGCGAAACATAAACCGGCATTTTGCGAGCCAACGCTGCAATGCCTGCTGTGCCCGATTTCTCTATACCTGTAGCAGCCTGCAATCGCTGAAAATATGCTGCATCGGCCAGCCAATCGGTGTGTATTACACGCACATCGGTGCGCATGCTTTTCAAGAATTGCAAAACAATGACGGGATACGTATCACCCTTGCTGCCCGTAAAGAGAACGCCGTTTACTTCTACGCTGCTGAGCAAATTGGATGCATACTCAAGTTTGTCAGCACCATAGGCCGCGCTTCTTGCCAACTCCATCGCAGCAGCCTGAATCGCATCTGCATTTCCCTCCAGGCACGCTTTGCCAAGCGCCTTCTCGCCCGCCTCGATAGAAGACGGTTGTTGTGACTGACCAACGAGGTTCAGGCATGAAGCAAAAAGGAGGATGAACAGTTTTTTCATATCAACGATTGGCCGAAGTATTCTGCTACTGTTACAGCTGTGCTTCCATTGGGTTCATTCTCCCCTCAATCTTCCAAGCCAAACAGCGACCGAAATTCTTGTACCATAATAGCGGTTGCTCCCCAAAGTGTGTGACCTTGAATATCAAAATATCCACTATCGAATGTTCGATTGTATTTGGCCACGAAAATCGCCTTCTTCCGAATGATTGAAGGGCGCAACAACTGCTCAATTGGGTGCTCAATCCAATCGACGACTTCATCGGGACTCAATAGAAAGTTCGGATTTTCCGGACCAATTACTAAAAAAGGATGCACTACAAAATGACTCGGTGGTATATAAAGCGATGACAATTCGCCCAGCACTTTCCAATGCAACGGATCAGCTCCAACCTCTTCTTGTGCTTCCCGAAGTGCGGCCTGTAAATGGGTTTCTCCGGCCTCGAGTCTTCCTCCCGGAAAGGATAGCTGATTGCTGTGCACACCCTGACCGGAAGGGCGTTTCATGAACGCGGTGTGCCATTCTCCCTCGCGCATGAAAAGCGGAAACACAACGGCGCTTTCGCGCGCCGGAGGATCCATACTCCGAGCCTCTTCAGGCGATGGGCGCGGATAGCTAATGATTTGATTGGCCTGGGTGGCCATCGATTGCAGCCGCGAAAGTCGGTCGGCCAAATCGTGGATGAACGCTTCGTGCATCATTCACAGGGTGAATTCGCATCGTATGCATAGCACCCTTTCCAAACTTGAGAGCCCCATGAAGAACCCTCGAGGTCTTCGGGTAAGTTGTTCACAGAAACCGCGGTTCCGGCCATCAACAAGCCCGATGAAGACAATCGAAAATTCCCTTCTGCAGGGTTGCAAAGAAGCGGCGCCTGGCCGTTGCTCATGCTCTCGAAATGAACGCCATCGTCTTCCACGCTTTCATCGGTATCCACCAGGCAATAGCGGAAGCGATAATTGGTGGGTGCGCCTTCATCCAAATCGATAAGGAACTCATTGAAATCGGTCAGAAAAGCATTGTTGCCAAACATGATGCAGTTGTTGAACTGACTATCATAAATCTCGCGCACTTGAATGTTCTGGTAGATGTCTTCGTAATAATTGTTGAGCACAAACGTGGGCGTTTGTCGGCTGTTGTCGCTTCCGTAATTACCGAAGGTGCAGTTGTCCATGCGGTAGCGCCCGCCTATTCCGAAATAGGCTGCCTGCTGAGCGCAATTGCCAATGAGCAAATTCTTGCCGCTGATGGATGCACCTTGACCAAACAAGCCTATGCCCGCCATGTTCAAGATCTTGGTGTTGCGTATGTCTACCGAAAAATTGGCTGCTGTATAACTAACTCCGGTTGTATCGACCTGAATGCCGATGTTGCCGTTGCGAAGCTCTGCATATTCAATGCTAGAACCGGGGCTCTGAAAAATCCAGATTCCTCCTCGCACGATGCTCGCCACCTGCGGCCCCATGGCGGTCTCATACGGACAGTCGAGCTGTATACCCCATTGCCCGGGAATGTCATCGTAGAAAGCTTCGAGGCGATCGCCTTGAAAAACGACTTCCGAACCCAAATCACCGTCAATGACTATCGAACCTTTATACACGTAAATGCCCGACTTGCCATGGCAATACACCTGCACTCCGGGATTGATGCGAAGGGTTGCGCCGCTGTCGACAGCTACGATCCCATATACCACGTGCGGCAATTCGTTGGTCCATATCTCCGTGGTGCCCGTAGGTATGATGTAGCTGAACGGATTGGCGCATGAATTCAATCCGCCATGGAAAAAGGCATTTTGCCCCCAGGCTTGCAAGAGAACCGACTGCTCATTCCCATTCAACCGAAAACGTATTTTGTCTTCAATGATAAAGGGCAACGTGGCGTCTTGCGGGTCGACCGTTACTTCCACAAATATGTAAATGCTGTCGTTGGGAAGAATCTCGATGCCCTCTTGCATCGGGCCGTCTAGCCCATCGATGTTGATTCGAAATTGGGAAGCCGTGCCCGACTCAAGGGCAATTTCATCAATACGGATTGATTCATTGTAAGGATTCCGCACGCGCAAATACTGCGTTGCACTGCCGACAGTCGAAAATACCGTGTCGAAGAAAATCGTATCATTCGAAAACTCCAGCTGAGCTGAGGAGTCCTCGTTGAAGCGTTCTTTTCTGCACTGCACAAGGCTTCCTGCGAGGAGGAGCACTGCTAGAATCGGATAAAAAAATCGGAATTGCATACTAATAAGGCAAAGATGAGCTGAAACTTGAGACACGCTACAACATTTTTTTGAGGGGCATATTGCCTGTGTTGTTGAATACTTGCATCTACGAATCAATCCACTATTTGCCATTTCGGCTTTCATTTGTAGATATGCTCTATTCACAGCAAAGTATTCGAACGTGCTGTGCCGTCTTACCGGCAGTTGCGCTCTTGGCTGTGATTATGTGCACACAATCGTGCTCCGAACCTCAACCTTCGCAGCCCAGTGTCTCAGAGCTCGACACCACGGGCATTTCCACTTCCGGAGCAATCTTACTTCAAGGCAATATGGTGGTCATACCACCTCCGTCTCTTCTTTCACATGTCATCGCAATGGAGTCGATACCTTTTGAAACGCGCGGTGTGACCGATGCCGGGAAACCGGAACAGTGGACAGGCGAAATGAAGAAAGCACTCAACTTGGGTGTGCTAGGCGCCGACCTCTCCTACCTCATCAACCATAAGCAAAGCGCAACTATTCCGCAATACCTCGCTTCCATTCGCAGACTCACTGACGACCTGGGTATCTCCCACGAGGTCGATGCGGAACTGCTCAACCAAATCGAAGCGGGTCTCGACAATCCTTCGAACATGCTCGGCCTGCACAGCGTCTTTTTCAGAAACCTGGAATCGTATCTGAAAAACAACAACCGCCGCGATATCAGCACCTACATCTTGTTGGGAGGTTGGACCGAAGCCATGCACCAACTGGCAAGCCCAGCCGATAGCATCGTCGGGCAGCCTCTCGACCGACTGCTGGCCGAGCAAACATACTCCGCAGCCGGCGTGCGTGCGCTGGCCGAGTCTATTCAAGACGAATCCTTTGCTCCCATTCAATCAGCAATCATTGATCTTTGCGATGCCCTTGAAACGCTTGAAAAGACCTACCAGTTCAATGACCCCGTGCACGACCGCAGGCAAGGCATCACCTACCTGCGCAGCAACTCACAGGTAGTATGCTCCGATGACGAACTGCTGGAGCTTCATGAACTCATCGCTGAAACCCGCAACCTCATGATAGCCCCATGAAAAAGTACACTCTATTGTTGATAGTTGCGCTATGCTCTACCGCTGCCCGCTCACAA
>CAMAYP010000141.1 GCA_945862415.1 Chryseobacterium gleum
TGCAGATTTCCCACCAAAGAACGCCTTTCTTCCCCTCAAGACCACCGGAACGCTTTAAGGTAGTCGCCACTGAATAGTCTTGACAAGGAAAACCGCCCACAAGCACATCATGGTCCGGTATATCCTTCAAGTCGACTTTGCAGATATCCTCGTTGGAATGTTTGTCATGTCCCCATCGTGAGGCATACACATCCGAAGCAGGTTGTGCCTTAGTGGCGGGCTCCCATTGATTGCTCCAAACAATCTCATAATTCGAATCAATTTTTTTCTTGTAACCGGAAGTAGATGATTTCCCATCCCAGCCCTCAAGCCCAAGCCTGAATCCACCAACACCGGCGAACAACTCAACTACACGTAACTTTTTATTTGTCATAGGTATTAATCGATGGGCAATTTAGAAAGACAACATGAAAATGAGCGGCGGGCTTTTCGAGATTTGTCAACATCATTCACAGCACCATGAACCTTTGGATTTAAGATCATCGCACGCTTAAAAAGTCTAGTCATTTTCCTTACAGCAAAGAATAAAGAGCAGGGAATAAGTATACTGTTGAAATGCCCATGTCGTCCAGAGCGAAAGGATGAGGCCAATGAGTATATACTAGAGTTTGACCTCACCACCGCCACCTCAAATCTCAAATGAGTATAAGACGCTGGCTGCGTATTGCTTTTCTCCTATCTCAAGCCGACGGACTCCTATCCTTTGAAAACCTCCCTATGGCTCTCGAGTAATACTTGTCTCGGCCATAGCTCCGTCCTTTCCGGCAGGCGCAGCCTCTGCCCAAGCAATGAGGTGTAATAGGGCATGTCGGCTAGTTCCTGAAAGTTCGTGCTCACGACCACCCTGTAGTCGGTATCAATGGTGAGGTAATGGGCGTCGAACAGTTTGTGAATATCGGGGGCGAGACTAATGCCGTTGTAGAGGGTGCACAGTTGGCGCCTGGCGAATGGCTCAATGTGGCAAGCTTCGACCAAGGTGCTGTTGCCATAACGCACGCCGCGGCCGGTGATGGCGCAACGGTGGTTCGTTATCAGCGAACACAAATGAAAATGGGCAGTGAGTATTTACTACCTCTTATTTTCAGACGCTTAGCGAATGCTCACAGAAGTTACACAATTGACATTTTGTGCAAAACTTTCCTACCGTGTTCACATGTTTGAAAAACAGATAAGCCCCTCGAAATCTACCTTTGAAGACCTATGGCTATCTATAAATTTTCAGGACACGAGACCTTTCAATGCCGGCATTTCTGGCCCAAGAAAGGTGTTGACTTCTTAGCGGCAGAAGGTAATTTTCGCTCAGATAATGCCACTACCGAATTGGGTGTCGGCAAGAACATGGTGACATCGATCCACTATTGGTTGAGGGCATTGAATGTCGTTAATGATTTGGGTGATTTAACCGAGTTTGGGGAAATGGTATTCGGAGCAGAAGGCCTTGACCCCTATCTGGAAGACATTGCAACACCATACCTACTCCATTTTAACCTGATGCGAAATGAGAATTTCGCATCGCTATACAAATTGACGTTCGAGGATTTTCGCAGAACTCGAATTTCTTCGGAATTTACTGAGGATCAACTGAAAGACTTCGTTGTTCGTACGCTCACACAAAGCGGGGAATCAGTTAGTGAGAAAACACTAACCAATGATATCAAAGTTTTAATTAAATCCTATTTCTGCGACATCCAACACGGATCAAAATCAATCGAAGACGATTTATCTTCTGTGTTCATCAATTTGGGTTTTATTCAAAAGGTTGAATTACCCGATAACAAGAACTTTCAATACAAGATAAACTTCGGGGTTCAGGCACAACTGCATCCCTTAGTGTTACTTGCCTGTATTGTTAGTGCTTTTGAAGAAGAAACTTCAATTAGCGTTGAAGAAATTCAGAAACAAGTTTCCGATAAACTTCTTTGCAACGCTGAAGGAACGGATGTCAAACTCACATACCTGGCCGATAAAGGATACATTGTTTACAAGCAAGATGCGGGCAGAAAGGAGATACAGCTGAAAAAGAACTATAACCGTTGGGACCTACTGGCTAAGTACTATGGCAATATTTAAAATATCCACCAATATTGAGCGCGATGCCGACGCGGCGCTCGACTACATCGTTACCCGAAATGCCAACGATGTATATAACCGTATCATTTTTAATTACGCCAAAGGTCAATGTTCTTTTAGTGTTATCGGTTCCTTTGGTACAGGTAAGTCAACCTTCCTTTGGGCATTCGAACAGCACTTAAAAGGAAAACAAAAGTTTGCTACCCCAATCAATGGAGAGTTTAAGGGAGTTAAAGCGTTTGATTTCGTGAGAATCGTGGGTGAAAATCTCTCATTCAAATCAAGATTTTGCGAAGTCTTTGGCTTGCAAAAATTCGCGGATTCGAGCAACAAAAAAATCCTCCAGGAATTTAACGGCTTGGTTGAAGATATAGTCCGACAGCGTCGTGGCCTTGTTTTGTTTGTTGATGAGTTTGGTAAGCATCTCGAGTATATAGCTAAGCAGAATCCGGATGAGATGTTCTTTATCCAGGAGCTCGCTGAATACTGCAATGATGTAAACAAGAGAGTTTTATTTATTACAACACTGCATCAGAACTTCTCAGTCTACGCCAAAGGTCTTTCGAAATCTCAAAAGAACGAATGGGACAAGGTGAAAGGCAGACTCGTTGATATTGCATTTGATGAGCCTGTTGAACAATTACTGCATTTTGCTGCGGAAAGACTAAAAAGTCAAGCCGTGCCTGCGTCAATAAAAAAGAATTATGAAAATGGCTTGAAAACGCTAAAATCGAGCAATCTGCTCGGAAAAGCACAAGCCATTTCCGCGCAGGATAGCAACAGCCTTTATCCTTTGGATGGCCTTTCCGCTGACATTCTTACAAAAGCTCTTCAACGGTATGGCCAAAATGAACGATCGCTGTTTACTTTCTTAGAATCAACAGAGCTGCAGGATCACATCACCCTCGGTAAATGTTTCGATGTAGCCTCGTGCTTTGATTACCTCATTAAAAACCTTTCGACGGAAATTGAAGACGGAGAAAAGAACGCCTTCAAGCCACAATGGAAAGCGGCAGTAACCGCGCTTGAGCGCTCCGAAAATTTATTCTCATCGAATTATTCTGATGCTGCCAAAATTATCAAGACCATTTGTCTCGTTAACATTTTCTCGCCACACAATGCATTATTGGACGAAGCTACTTTGAGCACGTATTCAAAATGCATCATGGGCGTAGAATCTCCTGAGAGTATTATTAGTAAGTTGATACAGAATCGTATCATCAAATTCTCCGGACATCGCTCAAAGCTCAACTTCATTGAGGGAACTGATGTTGACATAGAGCAAGAATTAATTGATGCGGCCGGACATGTAGATTCAGATTTTGACATTTTAAGCCGACTAGAGCATTATTTCAAACTAGAGATAATGCCTGCAAAGCGGATTCAGTATAAAACCGGCGCTCCTCGCTTTTTTGCATTTAGATATTTCAACGATATTCCGAAGAATCTATCAGAACCAGTCGGTGAAATTGACGGGTATGTAAATCTTATCTTCACCAAGAGCAGAATAGAGCAGCAACTTCGCGATTACTGTCAAGAAACTAGTCCAATACAGATTTTCGTTCTCTTCAAAGAAATTGAGGCTATTCATCAGACAATCTATCAAATCGAAAAGATAGATTTCGTGATGCAGAAGTACTCAGAAGATAAAGTGGCAACGAAAATTTTACTGGAAGAAAAATTATTCAAGCGGAACAAGCTCAGAGAACTACTCGATGATGCCTTGTTTAAAGCGGATGCACACGTAAAGTGGATTTGGAATACCAAAATCGACGAAGCATCAAACCAAAAAAGAAAAATTCAATCGCAACGCGAACTCAATCAGCTTCTTTCAGACGCTTGCGCAATCACTTACGCAGAAAGTCCGGTTTACCGCAATGAGATGGTGAATAGAGAGTATTTGTCAACCCCTATTCTCACAGCTAAAAAAGCCTTGATCAAGCAAATGATCCTGCACGGTGACGCCGCTGATTTAGCCTTTGATGCCAAGACCTTCCCGCCGGAAAAGACCATCTACCTTTCATTATTGCAAAAAACAGGTATACACAGACAAAACGGTGAACACGCATCCTTCCACGCTCCGGCAGACGCTACCTTTAAACCACTTTGGGATCGGACAATCGCTTTATTCGATCAAGCCATCGACAGTAAAATTCCTGTTGCATCGTTTTATGATGCTTTATCTGTAGCCCCGATTAAATTGAAGCGAGGTTTCTTGGAGTTTTGGATACCTCTAGTGCTCATTATCAAGAAAGAAGATTATTCGCTTTATTCAGAAGAAGGCGACTATATCCCAATGCTAAGTCCTGAGGTTATGGACTTGATATACAAGCACCCCTCTAAATTCTACATCAAGTCACTATCGACTAAAGGTGTTAATCAAGATTTCATGCAATTCTACAAGCAGCTTGTGGGATATAATGAGAGCAACATCAAGGGGGTTAAATCAAGTTACATAACTGTATATGGTAATTTCCTTCGTTTTTACAGAGGCCTGGATGAATACACCCAAAAAACAAAAAACCTTACGAAGGTTGCTATAGGTGTGCGTGAAGCTATTGCAAGCGCGCAAGATCCGGAGACAGCTCTCTTCATTACCATACCTGAGGCACTCGGTTATCATGGGCTTAGCAAATCTGACAATCGTTTAGAAAACTTTTTAAATGACTTGCAAAGTGCCATTCGAGAGATTCGAAGTTCCTACGACCAACTTGTGGACACCATTGAACGGAATGTGACAGAGCACATTCAAATTCAATACTCCGATTTTTCTGAGTTGAAGGAGCAACTTTTTTCTCGCTTCCGCGCTGTGAAGCCTAATTTGATTGCCAATGAGCAGCTGCGATCTTTCCACAACAGGGTTGTTTCGCCTCTCGATATTCGAAATGCCTATTGGGAATCATTGTGTGACTCTGCGCTTGGTAAAAAATTAGATAGGATCAAAGACGACGAGGTCGAATTACTTATTGAGCGGATAAAGTCGAATTTTGATAGCCTTATCGCCTATTCCGAGGTGCATGCAATAGCCAATAATGATCATGCAATCCAAGTTTCTATTCTCGATAACTCTGGAAACGAAGGCACGAAACAAACGATTGTTGTGCCTGCCAAAGCGATGGCTAAAACGAAAGAACTCGAAGCGAAAATTGCCGGCTTACTTTCCGATAATCAATCTATCAATCAATTGGCCTTGTTGAATCTTCTTCAAAAGCTAATGAAAAAATAAATGACCCAAGTAAAACACATATTAGGCATTTCAGGCGGCAAGGATAGCGCAGCGTTAGCTATTTACTTAAACGAAAGGTATCCCTCGCTCGATGTTGAATACTACACGAGCGATACCGGCCGTGAGTTAGATGAGACCTACCAGCTCATTGATCGTCTAGAGAGCAAGATGGGGCGAACCATCAAAAAAATAGTAGCCGTTGATCTTACCAATATTGCTGATAAGAGTCCATTCGATCACTTTTTGAGCATGTATGGCGGGTACCTACCCTCCACCAACTCGCGTTGGTGCACCAAGAAACTGAAGCTTGAGCCCTTTGAGAACTATATCGGCGATGAACCCACGATTTCGTATGTAGGAATTCGAGGTGATGAAGACCGGGACGGATACATTTCCAAAAAACAAACGGTCCAATCCATTTTTCCTTTCAGACGAAACATCTGGAGTGAGGATGTAAATAAGTTGGTTTTATCCAATAGTTTGAAAAGCAAATTTCTGGCAGTTGCAAATGGATTGAACTCATTGAGAAATCCGGACAAATTTCTTGCAACCGCAGAGAAG
>CAMAYP010000142.1 GCA_945862415.1 Chryseobacterium gleum
TGATAGGTGATAAGTGATAGGTGATAAGTGATAGGTATTAGGTATCATACGCCTACTTCACCGACTCAGTATTTCTCCATTCCTCGTTCTCCATTCTCCATTTCACGATCTCACCATTTCACCATTTCACCATTTCACCATTTCACTATTTCACTATTTCACTATTTTCGCAACAAAGCCATTAACCATGAAATTAACCTCTACCCTGTTCTTCCTATTCTTAACTGTTATTGCGATTGCGCAACCAACCAATGACGCTCCGTGCAACGCTGAAATCATTGAAGTTGATGGAGTGGCCGCTGAGGGAAATAACACCGATGCAACGGCAGATGCCAATGAGGTAATTCCACCGGCGGCAACAGGCGGCAACTCCTGCATAACATCGTGGTGCAACGACGACGTTGCCGTTCAAAATTCCATGTGGTATAGCTTCATTGCACCTGCCAATGGAGCAGTGGTAATTACAACGTGCAACACAGGATCTGTGCTCGATACTCAAATTGCTCTGTGGGAAGCTACTGATTGCAATGATTACTCAACGTATACAACTGTAGCAGCCAACGACGACGTTGAAGGTGGTTGCACCGACGCTGGTGTATACTCTTCGGGATTCTCGATAGATGGCCTTACACCAGGCGCCTCTTATTTCATTCAAGTAGATGGTTGGGACGGCGAAGTAGGACCATTCGTTCTAACGGTGAATACCGGGCAACCGACTGCATTGGTGAACTTCATACACGTGAGCGCCGACCCTGCATTGGCTTTTGTGGATGTGCGGTTGGATGGAGAAATTCTATTTGATGACTTCGCGTTTCTCACCTGCTCACAATACGTTCCTGTTGATGCAAGCGGAACTCACACCATCAGCATTCACCCGCCAACAAGCATGGATGCATCAGACGCCTTGATTAGCGTGGAGGCGAATCTCAACTCATCGTTGAATTACGAAGTGGCTGTCATGGGGCAACTAGACCCATCTGGATTTACGCCTTACCAGCCGCTGCAGGCAGTGCTATTTGAAGGCGCTCAATTGTATACCTCATCACCGGGGTCGATTCCCTTGCACTTCATGCACGCCGCGAGCGATGCGCCTACCGTTGATTTCATTGCCAACTCGACTTCAACCATCTGCAACGACCTCAACTATGCTAGCTTCAACAGCGAAGGCTATCAGCAGTTCAATGAAAATTTCACATTGCAAATTCAGGATGCAAACGAAAATCCACTTGGACTTTCGTACTGCGTGCCGGCATCTTTTGTAGTTGACTTTGGTATCGGCTATACCCTTGTAGCTGCGGGTTTTGTAGACCCTTCCGTGAATAGCAATGGCAGCCCGATTGGTTTTTACATCGTCGACTGGACAAGCGGCGACCTCATACCACTCGAGCAAGGTGAATGCTTATTTCCTGACAACGACAACCTGTGCACAGCAGCGAACCTTGTTGTGAACGATGCCCCAACGATTGCTGACAACTCATTTGCGACGCTCGAAGTAAACGAATCAATGCCTACTAATCTTCCGGGCAACGACCCTGAAAGCGATTGCATCAACGCCTGGTGCGACGGCACGCTCGACAATACACTTTGGTTTAGCTTCAACGCACCTGCTTCCGGCTGTGTGTTTATCAGCACCTGCTTTGCCGACGGCATCATCGATACGCAAATTGCGCTGTGCACCGCCGATGACTGCACCGACCCTTCGACCGTGAATTACATTGCTGCCAACGACGATATGGAAGCAGCGTGCACAGGTAACGCGTATTCATCGGAACTAACTTATTGCGGACTTACACCCGGAGCCACTTATTACATTCAGGCCGACGGCTATGAAGGAGAGCTCGGCATGTTTTACATTCAGGTTTCAGAACCGGTCAACGTGAGCGAGGAAAACAACAATGCTTTTGCTGTTTATCCTAATCCGGCTTCGGAGAGACTCTTCGTTGAAGGGATTTCAGCGGGTGACGAAATCGAAATCTTCCATCTAACAGGACAATCCGTGTATCGCGGCTCTTACTCACGCAACGGCATCGAAATCGCAGCGCTGCCCGCCGGAAGTTACTTGCTCCGCACGAGCGGTTCGAACACAACGGCCGCGTTTATCAAATTCTGATTTTAGCTCAACGAGCCATCGAGTGGCCACGACGCCCGCGGAACATCATTCCATGCGCCTGTATGCCCGTGGAGGAACTGATAATAACCGCTAATGCCAATCATGGCCGCGTTATCCGTACAATAACCCAAAGGTGGAATAAATGCATTCCAACCTCGACGCTCACACAACACGGTCAGTTTACTGCGCAGCGCAGAATTGGCTGATACACCTCCTGCAAGCGCTACTTGCCGCACGTTGTAATGCGAAGCCGCCGCTTCCAACTTCGCAAGTAAATAATCTGTAACGACATGCTGGTATGAAGCGCAAATATGATTCAGCTCGCGCCCGATGAAATTAGCATCGGCTGCATTTCGATCGCGTAAGAAATAAAGCAAATTCGTTTTGAGTCCGCTAAAGCTGTAATTGAATCCTGCTATGTTAGGTGTGGTAAACGTGTACTTGTGTGCATCGCCTTCCTTCGCCAAACGATCCACATGCGGACCACCGGGATATGGCAATCCCATCACCTTGGCCGCCTTGTCGAGTGCCTCACCCGCGGCATCGTCGATGGTCTCTCCTACTACCTCCAGGTTGAGAGGTGAATGCACCAACACGAGTTGAGTGTGACCACCGCTCACGGTAAGACACATGAACGGAAACTCCGGCACCGATTGTTCTTGACTGCTGCGAATAAAATGCGCCATGATGTGCGCGCGCATGTGATGCACCGGTATTAAAGGAATGCCTATTGCCATCGCCATGCTCTTCGCAAACGATGCGCCCACGTGCAATGCCCCCATCAAACCGGGGCCCTGCGTATAAGCAATTGCCTGCAGTTGTGTAGCTTCTATGCCGGCTTCCGAAAGAGCTTGTTGCACCACGGGAACAATATGCTGTTGATGCGCACGGCTTGCCAACTCCGGCACCACGCCGCCATATTTCTCGTGTACCTTTTGCGTGGCGATGATATTGCTCAACACCCTATCGTTATGAAGCACAGCTGCTGATGTTTCATCACAACTTGATTCAATAGCAAGGAGAAAAAGCGACTCGTTCATTGTTTTATAAGCGAGTCGGCGTGCAACATGATGCGATCAAAACCTTCGGTTGAAGCACTCTGCAGTTGTTCTTCGCGTTCATACAACATAAACGACTCGATACGCGATTGCTCATTTTGGGTGTAGTAGTCGCCAGCCCGATCAAGCCCCATAATCATGAACGCTTCACTGAATATTTCGGCTTCCACCAATGTTGGTGCAACCACCGACACAAATACCATTTCATTGCTAACCGGATAACCGTAGGTAGGATCAATCATACCCAATTTTTCTTGTGAGGTTCGTGCTGCATAGGCGGAACCTGCAAAACGCACATACTGATCGGCGGTGTCGTAACCAATCCCCATAGGCACCACATGCAAGGTATCGACAATAGGCTTGCCGCCGCATATCGCACTGCGTCCGTACTTGATGCGAAACTGACCGACTCCCCTATCATTCAAATAATCGCTCACTGCATCGAGGGCAGCTGCTCCTGCCATAGTGGTAAAATCAAGTTCAACCCGAGGATCGGTTTTGCGAATCTGAGATTTCGTGTACGAATAACCATCGGAAGTGAGCTCATTCAAATCGATGATGATCTCGCCCTTGGCCGAGTGGTCAAACCCAATGAAGGCATACAAGGAATCCAAGTTGGGTTCTAACTCTCCTTTGCTTTTGGTGACCAGCCAGGCCCGCTTCAATGGTGCAATGGTAGGGTCGTAATACTGAAACGTATTGCGATGAAGGTCTTTCGCCCAATCGAAGACCAAGCCGAAGGCGTGCGTGCTGTCAACGAACGTAAACATACTGTCGCGACTTGAATACGCGTTGATTTTCGAAAGAAGAGAGTTCGGATCGAGTGTATTGAAGATGGCCTCGTAAACCGCAACGATCGAATCCATGGAAGCTCGATAATCGGTTGAGTCGCCAACCACATCCACGGAATAGGGCTTACCGAACAAGACTCCGGTGTAATACCTTCCAATTACAGGCTTGAGCTCCTGTTTGTCCTTGCAAGAAGGAAAAACGGCAGCTAGCAGAGCAAGTGCAAGCGCTATCGAGTAAAGCTTGTGCATGACCACAAAAATACACAAGAAGCCACACTGCAAGCATCCCTGCAACGGGCGTTTGCATGGACGCGCAGCAGCGCGTCCGCAGACAGCTAGGTTGCATGAGGGCTCTTTTGGATGCATGGCCCTTGCGTGTCCATTGTGCATCGTAGCGCATTTTGTGCGAACTTTCGGGCCATGCAAATGAGAATGCTCTTCATCCTTCTCTTGGTAATCGCTAAAGCTTCGGGCAGCGACGTCATCGTTAACAAGTGCTATCGCAACGACGTACATTCCATTCGTTGCTTTCCGGCGGGCAATCCACTTGGTTACCCTTTGATCGCTTTGGGCAGTGGAGAACAGCTGGAAATTCGCTTCGATAGGTTCTCCGATGAATTCGAATCCCTTCGCTACGGTGTGATGCACTGCTCGCACGATTGGTTGCCCTCGCCTATTGAGTCGAACCAATACATTCGCGGCTTTGCAACAGATCAAATTTCAGACATCGAAAACAGCTTCAATACACTGCACGATTATATTCATTATCACTTCAACTATCCGACCGACATGAGTCAACCGACCATGAGCGGCAACTACGCATTGATTGTTTTTGAGGGCAACGACCTCAACGACCAATCAACTTGGATTATTAGCCAGCGCATTGTTATTTATGAGCTGCAGACAACCATTCGAACGAACGTGCATTCAAGCAGTATCATAGCCAATCGATATACACACCAAGAAGTCGATTTTGATCTCGCGCACAAGGGTTTTCCAATTAACGACCCGATGAGCGACATCAACGCGCTCATTCTTCAAAACTTCGACTGGAAGCGCACCTCGCAATTCTTAAAACCCATCTTCATTCAACCCGACGTATTGACGTTCGATTATTTCTCGGGCGAAAACACGTTCGAAGGCTGCGCTGAATGGCGCTTTTTCGAAGTGAAGGATGTACGTTACCAAAGCTCTCAGGTAGAACACATCGCTCAACTCGACGATGGCTACCACGTATACTTGCGCCCGAATGTTCCCGAAGGAAAGCGCGCCTATAGCAGCTGGCAGGACCTGAATGGAAATTATCTCGTTAAAAACGATCAAGCCGGCGACGATAACATTGAGTCAGATTACATGTGGGTGCACTTCGTGTTGGTGATGCCTCAAATAAGCGATGCCGGAGTATATATCGAAGGTGCGTTCAATCAATACGGCCAACTTGATGCTTGCACCTACGATAAAGGATTAGGGGCTTACACGACGAAACTCCTTCTAAAGCAAGGCTACTACAATTATCGTTTTGTTTTGCGCGACTTATACCAAAGCGCCGACAATATTCGTGTTACCGAAGGCTCGCATGCCAACACTGAAAACGATTACCACGTTATCATGTATATGTATGACCGAGCGATGGGCGCGGATCGGGTGATTTCGGTGGCGGCGAATTGAGCGAGGGACGAAGGGCGAAGGGCGAAGGGCGAGGTGCGAAGTAATTTATCTTTAATACTTTTTACTTTCGTAACTTAACACTCGCACATCGCACATCGCACATCGCACATCGCACATCGCACATCGCACATCGCACATCGCACATCGCACATCGCACATCGCACATCGCACATCGCACATCTTACATCGCACCTACTTAAACACCACCCCATTTGCCCCTATCCC
>CAMAYP010000143.1 GCA_945862415.1 Chryseobacterium gleum
CGTCAATCGAATGCTGAAAAGGTATTTATAATCGGTGGTGCTCAGATTTACAATCAATCTTTACAAGAGAACCTTGCGGATGAAATGTATCTCACGCATGTCGGTGCCACTTTTGATGATGCAGATGTGTTCTTCCCAAACGTAGAAAAATCAGATTGGGACATTCAGGAGATTGGTCGTTTCGAAGCAGACGATAACAACGAGTATTCGGGAACAATTTTCCATTACAGAAAAAAGTAACCGCGGACGCTAAACCTTAATAATTGTTCTTCCGTCCTAGCTATATATTTACATCATGAATAAGAAGATTCTCATCCTTTTTATCGCCATTGCAACGCTTGCTGCTTCATGTAGAAAAGAGCGAAGAGATACATTGGGTTCATCAATTTCAACCGACAACAACACCGCAGAAAACATGTTCTCCGATATGTTCAAAGTGGTGAACGACGTTTCCTCCGATACAGAAGGTATTCGAGAAGACCTGATTGGTTGTATTGATACGATTATCGTCGACACGCTGAGCAACCCCAAAACAGTTTTGATTGATTTCGGAGACAATGATTGCGCAGGATATGATGGGCGCATTCGCACTGGCAAGTTATACATCACCTATACCGGTCGTTACAGAGAAGTCGGCACAGCCATCACAATAACGCCCGATGATTATACCGTAAACGGCTACCTGCTTGAAGGGCAAAAAACAATCGAGAATCTTGGCTTGAATGCGAGTGGTCAATTGCATTATGCGATCACCGTGAGCGGCACCGTGACTGCGCCTGACAATGCGTGGACAATCAGCTACAATGCAAATCGCACCAGAACGTGGATAGAGGGTCAGAACACCCTCACGATTTGGGATGATGTGTACGAAATAAGTGGCAGCGGTACGGGCGTAAACAGAAACGGCATTGCGTATACAAGCACTATCACGTATCCGCTCCGAGCAGAAGTAGGATGTACGTGGATTGTGAGTGGACGCATTACAGTTGAGCCGGAGGGATACGCCACTCGTTATATCAATTTCGGTTTAGGCGAATGCGATAGCGGCTTCACTGTAACCGTGAACGGAAACGTTTATCAATTAGGTTCTGACTAAGAGTGATAGCGAACTTCTTCGTTGATGGCATTCTTCACATCACCGACATCGAAGGGTATGACCACATGTTGTTTTTGCTGGCCATGTGTGCCCCATTCACCTTCAAGCAATGGAAGCCGGTTGTCTTATTGGCAACCGCATTCACGGTGGGGCATAGCATAAGTTTAATACTCGCCTCACTCGACCTTGTTCGCTTCTCATCTGACCTCATCGAGTTTCTAATACCCGTTACGATTGTCCTAACCGCTTCGTTCAACTTGATTACCATAACAAGTTCAACAAGCGTATCTGTTTACCGCTACATATCGGCCGCTGTATTCGGAATCATTCACGGCATGGGTTTTTCAAGCTTCTTCCGGATGATATCGAACGAAGGAGAGAGTTTCATCATGCAGCTTTTCCTTTTTAACCTTGGAGTAGAAGCAGGTCAACTAATTATAGTAGCCGCAATCCTATCGTGTGTGGCATTGATATGCTTTATTATTCCCAAAGCAAGCGCGAAGATTGGAAAAGTGTTGGGTGTGTTATCCGCGCTGCTTGCCCTCTTTCTCGCCGTTGAAAAATGGCCCTTCTAACGGAGTTGCCATTCGCTCTGCGTTACCTTTGTGAAAATCAAAGAGCTTTGAAGCAGGTTTTCATTTTTCCCATTCGACTTTATCAGCGATACCTTTCGCCACTTTTGGGAAAAAACTGTCGCTTCGAGCCAACCTGTTCGCACTATACAGCTGCAGCCATTGAAGAATGGGGGGTACTGAAAGGAGTTTGGATGGGCATTCGAAGAATTAGCAAATGCCATCCATGGGGCGGATTTGGATACGATCCTGTACCTCAAAAAGAACAACCCAAACAAGAATGAAAACACAAACAACATCGTTTTTATGGCTCGCTACAATTGTGTTTCTAACAGGATGCGTAAGTGCAGAAAGTCCTTTGCTTATTGAAAGCAGAGCAACACAAGACAACCTCACCAAGCGTATTGCCCAATCGGACTCTTCACTCAACTCGCATCTTTCCGAACTGCGAATGCGATGTGATGCCATGAGCACTGACACTCTGCTTGCGGTGGACAGTTTATTGCGAATCGAATATGCAGAGACAAAAGAATCGGTGAATGCATTGGAATTCAAGCAAGCCGAACTGCATGCTTGGCGCGATCATTTGGTGGTGCTTCCTTCCAAAGAAGAAATAGCACAGGGAATTCGCAACCCGTTTGGTGAAGGCGCAGGCGATAACGGCATATTAAAAACGTTGAATGCCTATAGCGATACCTTAGCCACGCTGGAAAGCACCATTACAGAACTTATTCGAACAACCACCTATGAACGAACGTCCACGCCGCAACCGCAAGAGTAGTGTAATACGCGATTTAGTCAGAGAAACAGAATTGCGTCTAAACGACTTCATCTATCCGCTTTTCCTGGTGGATGGAAAAGGAATTGAAGTGCCCATTGCTTCTATGCCGGGCATATCGCGGTATTCAGAAGATTTGATGCTTCGTCAGATAGAAGAATGTGTATCACTTGGACTAAACAGCTTTGTGATTTTCCCTGCGGTAGAAGACTCGTTAAAAGACAAAGAAGCGAGTTACGCAATGCGCAGCGATAATTTCTATTTGCGCACGATACGCTCCATCAAGCAGCGCTTTCCCGAGGTATGTTTAATGAGCGACGTAGCGATGGACCCCTACAGCAGCGATGGCCACGACGGTTTTGTAGCCGATGGTAAAATCGATAACGACCGAACGCTGCCCATTTTGGGGCGCATGGCGGTTCATCAGGCAGAAGCGGGAATTGAAATTGTTGGCCCGTCCGATATGATGGACGGCAGAGTGCAACACATCCGTGAAGCCCTCGACGCGGCTGGGTTTACCGACACCTCGATTATGTCATACACGGCGAAATATGCAAGTGCTTATTACGGTCCGTTTCGCGATGCACTCGATTCAGCCCCAAAGTTTGGCGATAAGAAAACCTATCAAATGGATCCGGCGAATAAGCGTGAAGCCCTGCGAGAAGCAGCATTGGACGAAGCGGAAGGAGCAGACTATTTGATGGTGAAGCCGGCTCTGTGTTATTTGGATGTCATTCAAACACTGAAAGAAAATTCAACACTCCCTATTGCGGCCTACAATGTGAGCGGTGAATACGCCATGCTGAAAGCTGCGGGGGAAAAAGGATGGATCAATTACGAGCGAGCCATGCCTGAGATGTTGCTGAGTATAAAGCGCGCAGGGGCTGATATCATTCTCACTTACTTTGCTAAGGAGTATGCTCAGTTGAAAGTTGAAAGTTGAAGGTTGGCTTACGCGTTTCGAATTTCGGTTGCCAGGGTGGCAAGTTCTTCGTGTGACATTTTCAGGCGTTCTGCACTGAAATTAATATCTGACATCGTATTGAGAGGGATGAGATGAACATGCGCGTGTGGGACCTCCAAGCCAATAATAGCAACTCCAACGCGACGACATGGCACTGTTCTTTGCAATTTAACTGCAACCTCCTTCGCGAAAAGATTGATTTCCGAAAGCAGATCATCGTTCAAATCAAAGAAGTAATCGACCTCCATTTTCGGTACGACCAACGTGTGCCCCTTAGCCACAGGAGTGATGTCAAGGAATGCGATAAACTTTTCGTTTTCGGCTATCTTGTGACAAGGAATTTCTCCTTGAATAATCCGTGTGAATATGGAAGCCATTAACGTGAAATTTCGAGGATTTCGAATTGCACCTTTCCGGCCGGTATTTGTACTTCTGTCACATCCCCCACCTTCTTACCGAGTAGTCCTTTTCCAATGGGAGAATCAACCGATATCTTCTTCAGAGCCAAATTGGCCTCGTTCTCTGCAACCAACGTGTATTCCATCTCAGCCTTGTTGGCCAAGTTCTTAATTTTCACTTTAGACAAGATGAATACCTTGCTGCTATCCATTTGACTATCGTCGATAAGTCTTGCATTGGCGAGAAGTGTTTCCATTTTGGCAATCCTCGCCTCGAGCAAACCCTGGGCTTCCTTTGCAGCGTCATACTCCGCATTCTCTGACAAATCACCTTTATCGCGAGCCTCAGCAATTTGCTGTGTTACATGAGGACGTTCGACCATTTTCAATTGATGCAATTCGTCCTTAAGTTTTTTAAGGCCTTCTGCAGTGTAATAGGCTAATTGAGACATAACAACAAACTTTTTCCTGAGGTCTATAAAATGGGAAAAACCCGTAACGGGTTTTTCACTCTATCACAAATATAAATTCTTTTCAATTACAGATCAACATGCACACCAATGGTATGCACACCGCTGAATGGATTCGTAACACGATAACCATAGTCCAACCCGAGTATAGTACCATTCTTTCCGGCAGGTACCTGCACAGTGAAACCACCTGCAGGACCGGTAAATACCGTTGTACGATCTTCATCGGAAGTGATATTAGTCTCGTACTGATACCCACCACGCAGGATGAATCGGTTGTTGAATGCATACTCAGCTCCGAAAGCGAACTGATCACGTGTGAACGAGTTGGAAGTGAACTGCAAGTTGGTAGTCAATTTAGAACGCTCGCTGAAATTGAAATCATAAGCGAAACCTACATTCACCATAGAAGGTAATTCAAACTTCTCTGAGCGCTGGTCCATGTTCAAGGTAGTTGTGTTTCCTGATCCTGTAGAAACGGTTGCATCGAGCGACAAGCCATCGCCGCGGTAACGCATAGGTGGTCCTACGTTGCGCAACGTGATACCAAAACGCATGTTATCCTTCTCACCCGTAACGTAACGGATACCGGCATCGAATGAAACACCTTGGGCCTTCACATTATAGATGGCTTCCGATATTAAACGAGCCGTAATACCCGCAAAAATGCTATTTGAGAAGCTCTTAGCATAGCTAAGACCGATGTTCGTGAAGGTCGGCGAGAAATTACCAATGCCACCTTCAGGCAAATCAGTTTCCGTGATTGGAATATCACCAAAACGCATGTTGGATACACTGATTCCCAGAACGCCGGTTTCGCTCAAACGCTTTCCCAAACCCAACGAGTTGATTTGAATACCGGTACCAACCAGGTATTGATTGTTCGAAAACACAATTTCTGTATTTCGAACAAAAGCCAATCCCGCAACGTTCAGAAACGATGCTTCTATTCCGTTAACACTTGCCATTGCTGAGTTGGCCAAGGCAGCATTACGCGCCCATGGGTTGATGAGTAACTGACTCGCACCGGCAGAACCCGCGCGGTCAGGGTTTCCGGCAAAAGCAACAGTTGACCAAGTAGTAACTGCTACAATTATCAATGAAAGCTTCTTCATATGCTAAGCTGAAATTGTCGTTTAAATTAGAATGAATCAAGGTCAATAGGACGCATAACACCAAACCACTTCAACACCTTCTCTCCGATGTTAGGAACATTCACGTGAATGATGTATGTGCCGCTGGCAATAGGAATGTTTTGGTCGTTCTTCAAATCCCAATCGAGTGAGGTTGTAGGATCACCCTTCTTGAACTGACGTATGCGGGTTCCGTTCAAGTCATAGATGCTCACGGTGCATACTTCAGGAAGGTTGGTAATCTTCACTCGGTTGTCGAGCTTATTGGTTTCGTAGCTGCTAAACGCATAGTAAGGATTCGGCACAACGTTGATGTTGTCCAGTCCGCTTTCCAAGGTTTCGCTGCTGTTGGTTACTGCTGCAATGCCCTCTGTTGAGAAGCGGTACAGGTTTCTCCATCCGTTGAGCGAGCCTTCCGCATCCTGCGCGCCGCC
>CAMAYP010000144.1 GCA_945862415.1 Chryseobacterium gleum
GAAGTGATGGCCATTTTGTGCATGTCGAAAAACATCGAAGACCTCAAGGAAAAACTGGGTAACATATTCGTCGGGTTTACTTTCGATAAGAAACCTATTTATGCTCGTGACCTGAAGGCACAAGGTGCGATGGCCTTGTTGCTGAAAGACGCCATCAAGCCTAACCTCGTGCAAACGTTGGAGGGCAATCCGGCTATCATACACGGCGGACCGTTTGCGAACATCGCGCAGGGCACCAACACCATCATCGCTACGAAGATGGGTTTGACGCTTTCCGACTATGTAGTAACAGAGGCCGGCTTTGGAGCCGATTTGGGAGCAGAGAAGTTCATGAACATCAAGTGCGGCTATGGCAATTTGAAGCCCGATGCTATTGTACTCGTAGCTACCATCCGCGCGTTGCGTCACCACGGTGGTGCTAAGAAAGAAGACTACAACACGGCTTCAATGGAGCGTGTGAACAAGGGCTTCGGCAACTTGGCTAAGCACATTGAGAACTGCCAGAAGTTTGGACTCAATCCAACCATCGCGCTCAACCATTTCCCGACCGATAGCGAAGAGGAACTCAACTACGTGATTGCACAATGCGCGGAACTTGGCGTGAAAGCCGTTGTGGCTCGCGGGTTTGCGCAAGGCGGCGAAGGCATGAAGGACCTCGCCAACGCGGTGGTATCGGAAATCGAATCGGGTAAGAACAACTTCAAGCCACTCTACGATTGGTCGATGCCGGTGAAGGAAAAAATCACGCGTATTGCCAAGGAAATATATGGCGCTGATGCTGTCAATTTCTCCAAAGACGCCGAGAGCGATCTGAAGATTATCGACAAGCTCGGACTTGCTGCGTTACCCATTTGTATGGCGAAAACACAAAAGTCGTTCAGCGACGATGAGTCGAAAGTGGGACGTCCTACCGGGTTCACCGTTACTGTGCGCGAGTTTGAGTTTGCCGTAGGCGCCGGATTCATCATCCCCATCCTCGGCGATATGATGCGCATGCCCGGCTTGCCCGTCATTCCCGCCAGCGAAGGCATGGACATCGATGCGAATGGGGTGGTGAGTGGGCTTTCTTAATGGGTACTGGGGACTGGGTACTGAGGACTGGATACTGGGGACTGGGGACTGAATACTGGGTACGAGGTACCTGTGCTATGTGCTATGCACTGGGTACTAGATTATTAGTACATCAATTATCGAATATTAAGTCCTCAGTCTCAATTTGCCAGTACCCAGTCCCCAGTACCTAGTACCCAGTCCCCAGTCCCCTGTCCTCAGTCCCCAGTCCTCAGTCCCCAATATTGGCATAACTTATTCCTCTGCGGAATAAGCATTTTACCCGCGCCTTCTCAGTTTTGCGTCATGGAAAACACTCGTTTGAAATGGCGTGAAGCGTTCACGTTTACGCGGTCGGAACAGCGCGGATTTCGTCTAATTACATTCCTGATGCTTGTTGTGATGGTCGGTAGGGTATGTTACTTCCGATTTGTTGCGCCGGCTGCCATTCACTTTCATGTACCCGCGGAATGGCTTGCGTCCGACACGTTGCAGTTCGCTGAAAACCCCGCCAGAAAAGGAGCTTCGATGAATGCCGATTGGCGCGATAAGTTTAAGAATGAGCAATACTCTAAGTTCAAATCCTGGCACGATTCGGTTCCTAAGCGCAGCTATGCTCAGCCATTTAAACGCAGTAGAATGGTTGAACTTAACACCGCCGATACGATAGAATTGCGGTCATTGCCTGCCATTGGTCCATGGTTGGCAAGGAAAATTGTGGAGTATCGGGAACGTTTGGGCGGATTCTACTCGGCCGATCAGTTGCTGGAAGTATATAGACTCACGCCCGGTAAGCTTGATACCATTATGCCGTATCTAGCGATTGACACAAGCTGGGTAAGGCGTATCGATATCAATTCAGTTACGTTGGATGTGCTGAGTAAGCATCCCTATTTGTCTCGTTCACAAGCAAGAGGGCTACTGGCATACCGCGACAAACATGGACCTTTCGCTGCATTGGCCGATTTGAAAAGGTGTTTGCTAATCGACGAAAATACCTTTGAAAAGGTGCGCGTTTACGTGGAAGTTCGCTGACTTTTGCGCCCTATGAATTTAGAAGAACGCATCAAGCACGCGATGGTCGATGTGCATGATTTCCCAACGCCGGGCATTGTTTTCAAAGACATTACTCCGTTGTTTCAAGACCCTTCCTTGCTGAACGACCTGGTCGATGCCATGGCCGAGGCGTGCAAGGACCAGCGCATTGAAGCGATTGTGGGCCTCGAAAGCCGAGGCTTTTTATTGGCTGTTCCATTGTCGATGCGCTTGGGTATTCCGTTTATCATGGTGCGCAAAAAGGGCAAGTTGCCTCGCGAATGCCACAGCATTTCGTATGATCTCGAATACGGCAGCAGCACCATTGAAATGCACAAAGACGCCCTTCAACCCGGCAGCCGCGTGCTCATTCATGACGATGTGCTTGCAACCGGCGGCACAGCCGAAGCTGCTGCGAAACTGGTGCAGCAGGCCGGAGCCGAAGTGGCCATGTTTCAGTTTATCGTAGAATTAAGTTTCCTCAAAGGCATGGATAGAATGCTGCCATATACAAGCAGCGTCACTACTTTTGCACGCTTTTAATGAACTGTGCAGTCGCTGAGACTGTTCCTTCATCCAACACACTTTTATTTAAGCAAAGCAATGAACTTTGAAAAATCAGAAAGTCAGTTGATGATTGCGCAAATGGTGCGCGATTTTGTCGACAAAGAAATACGTCCGCATGTTATGACTTGGGACGAATCACAAGAATTTCCTCGCGAAGTGTTCCGCAAAATGGGAGAGCTGGGCCTTATGGGCGTGCTGGTTCCTCAGGAATATGGCGGCTCAGGCTTGGGTTATTTCGAATACATATCGGTCATTGAAGAAGTGGCGAAAGTGTGCGGTTCTATCGGACTTTCCGTGGCGGCCCACAATTCACTTTGCACCAATCATATATTGGAATTCGCCAATGAAGAGCAGAAGCAGAAGTATTTGCCCAAGCTCGCCACCGGCGAATGGATAGGAGCGTGGGGCCTTACAGAAGCCAATACCGGCAGCGATGCCATGCGCATGAAGTGCACCGCCGTGCAAGACGGTGACTATTGGGTGATAAACGGCACCAAAAACTGGATTACCCACGGTATTTCAGGCGAGGTAGCTGTTGTGCTGGTTCGCACGGGCGATTTGCTCGATTCGCACGGCATTACATCGTTCATCATTGAACGTGGCACTCCCGGTTTTTCAGGAGGTAAAAAAGAGAACAAATTGGGTATGCGCGCCAGTGAAACGGCCGAACTCATTTTCGATAATTGCCGTGTACACAAGAGCCAGGTTTGTGGCGAAGTGGGCAAAGGCTTTCAGCAAGCCATGAAGATTCTCGACGGTGGTCGCATCAGCATAGGTGCGCTTGCTTTGGGTATCGCCAGGGGCGCGTTTGAGGCGGCTGTGAAATACGCAAAAGAGCGCGAGCAATTCGGTCAGCCCATTGCCAACTTCCAAGCTATTGCCTTCAAGCTCGCTGTCATGGAAACCGAAATTCAAGCTTCAGAAGCACTGTTGTATCAGGCAGCCTACATGAAGAATCACAAGATGAAAATGACGAAAGAATCTGCTATGGCGAAGTACTACGCTTCAGAAGTGTCGGTGCGTTGCGCTACAGAGGCTGTTCAGATTTTCGGTGGTTATGGCTACACGAAAGACTTCCCGGTAGAGAAATTCTACCGCGACTCGAAGTTGTGTACCATTGGAGAAGGCACCAGTGAAATTCAAAAGCTGGTTATTTCTCGCGAAATATTAAAAGGCTAGTCCTGAAATTGGGCGAGTGTCTAATTTTATTCGTGTCGGGCTGTTTCTAACTTGTGCCATCCAGGCAGTATCATGCTAGGGTTTTGAGTATTTTGCACCCGTAAATCGAAGGCAATGAATTATCTTGATTTTGAAGAACCGATAAAGGAACTGCACACGCAAATTGAAAAATTGCGCGAGAGTGAGAAGAAGGCCGGTGTCGACATGTCGGCAGCGATTGCTGAGTTGCAGGATGCAGCAGAGAAGAAGAAGGAAGAAATTTACAGCAACCTCGACTCGTGGCAGCGCGTGCAGGTTAGCCGTCACCCCGATCGTCCGTATACTCTGCAGTACATCGAGCATATCACAGGCAACAATTGGATTGAGCTACACGGCGACCGCACCGTGAAAGACGATAAGGCCATGATTGGCGGTTTTGGTTTCCTCGACGACATGAGCGTTATGTTCATTGGTCAGCAGAAGGGAAACACCACCAAGCTCCGCCAATACCGCAATTTCGGAATGGCCAACCCCGAGGGGTATCGCAAGGCGCTTCGACTCATGAAGCTTGCGGAGAAGTTCAATAAGCCCATCATCACATTCATAGATACACCCGGGGCATTCCCCGGACTCGAAGCTGAAGAGCGCGGTCAGGGCGAAGCCATTGCTCGCAACCTTTTTGAAATGATGAAGCTGCAGGTGCCTGTCATCTGTGTCATCATTGGCGAAGGTGCGTCGGGCGGAGCGCTGGGCATTGGCATCGGCGATCGGGTAATGATGCTCGAGAACACATGGTATTCCGTTATTTCTCCTGAATCTTGCTCATCTATTCTATGGCGTTCATGGGATCATAAGATTACGGCAGCGAAGGCCTTGAAGCTCACCGCCGACGATATGTTTGCCAACAAACTCATCGACGGTATCATTCGCGAACCCATGGGCGGCGCGCACACCGACCCTGAGACCACGTACAATAACGTAAAGGAAGTCCTCAAGAAAGAGCTTGCCGAATTGCTCAAACTCGATCCCCAAACCCGCATGCGCATGCGACAGGATAAGTTTTGTAGTATGGGGGTGGTAGTTGGGTAGTGGGGACTGAGGACTGAGGACTGAGGACGGGGGAGTACTCATTACTTGCCTTTTCCAATCTTCACATCGTAATCAGTTCTAGGTAGCAAGTAATAAGTACTCAGTACCCAGTACTCAGTACCCAGTACTCAGTACTCTTTAAGTCTCGCTCTCACCTTCCTCTTATCAGCGCGGTTGAATTTTCGGTTGAAGTCGAAATAGCCTTGGATGTAAGCCACGGCGTTCACCGCGGTGTAATCATTGAATTTATTGAAGTATCGCAGGTCGGCGCCAAAGGCTACGCGTGCAATGGGTATGCGCACACCGAAGGAGGCGCTCATGCCCATCGGTTTTCCGATGTGTGAGTTTTGATTGTAAGCAGCACTTACGTTGTAGTGGAAGATGCGCTGGAAGGCTCCGTCGACGCCGAGTTCCATAAGCTGCCCTGTTTGGACTGTACTTCTTCCCGTTTCTTGGATGTTGATGTAACTCGGGAAATCGATGTAGCGAGCTTTGATTCCGAATAAATCGGATTGAACGGGGTAACCCTTTCGGGCATTGTCGGGACCGAAATTGTATTTGAAGTAGACGCCTGCCGCGAACCCGAGGTAGACGTGGCTCAGTTCAAAATCGCCCGATTCGGAGAGTTGAATTTCGTTCGAAAACGTCTCAGGGCCTAGGGCAAATGAATGGAGGTGTGGGCGTGTTTTTTTCTCTTCCCGAATTTCCTGTTTGGCAATTTTCCGGAAGAGATCACCAAATTCCGATTCGAAAAATTTCCTTTTTCAGCCTGGCAATACTATTTTCTTCTTTTCCGACGCGAACTGTACTTGGCGCTGCTTCAATCTAATTGACAATTTCAGGTTTTATTTTTAAAATGTCAACTAAACTAGATTGACATAAATGATGAAAAATTTGAAAATGTCAATAAGGTTAAA
>CAMAYP010000145.1 GCA_945862415.1 Chryseobacterium gleum
TTGGTACAGCGGATGGACGTTATGAACAAAAACAACAAAGGCCGGAATAGCCGGCCTTTGAATCAATTACGATAGATTTTCTATTACAGTGATAAGATCTTAAACTCGGTTCTGCGGTTTTCTTCGTGTTGCTTTTCGTCGCATTTCGCTCCGTCTTTGCACTTGTTGAGCAACTCTTTTTCGCCATATCCTTTTGCAATGATGCGTTTGCTTTCAATTCCTTTGCCTACGATATACAACGCTGCGCTGTTTGCTCGGTCGTCTGAAAGTTTGAGGTTGAAATTGTCGTTTCCGCGTGAATCGGTATGCGAGCGCAACTCAATTCGCATGTTGGGATACTTGTTCAGGATTGCGATGATTTTGTCTAGTTCCAGCGCTGCATCCGGACGTATATCGAATTTTTTGTAGTCGTAGTAAATGTTGTCGATTTGAATTACGTCGTTTTTGCATAGCAGGGGCACATCCATGGTGATTGTTTTTGTGCCCACAATACCGCGTGTGTTAAACGCCTCGATGGGTTCGCCGCAGTCTGCTTTCTTGGTGCGCACTTCGTAATCGCAATCGATGTCTAGTTTTTCAAAGCGGTATTTGCCGGATGCATCGGTTGTGGCCGTTTTTGTTTCACCCGATTTTTTATTTACAAGCGAAACGGTGAGTCCTGCTGCACCGCTCTTGTCATCGGCATTGAATACACGCCCTTCCACATGCGCCACGCTGTCGGGTATGCGCTTCATTTTGATAGCGGCTGATGCGCTTCCGGTGCTTCCTGCCAATTGTGAGCTGCTTAGTGTTGCACGTCCGTCGTTGTATTTATCTCGTTTGGTGATAAATTCATAGTTGCGAGAAGGGTTTAGGCAACGGTTTATTAAGCCACTGTCGTCCGTTAAAACGTTGCCAATGTCAACACCGTTTTCTACGATTTTCACGGTTGCACCAATCACAGGTTTTCCGGTTTCTTCATCTGTAATCGAGATATTGGTGTTGGTACACATTTTTTCGAAGAAGAAGAGATCGTCGTTGATGCCTTGACCAGTGCGATTGCTGCTGAAATAACCGGTTTTGGTGATTGCATTGTAGGTAAATGCGAAGTCATCGTTGGATGAATTCACATCGCCACCAAGGTTTTCAGCGCGCGTCCATTCATTTCCGCTCATTTCGCTGGTGTAGATGTCCAGACCGCCAAGACCTGGCCAACCATTGGATGAGAAATAAAGGATGTTTTCTGTGGTAATGAAAGGAAATACCTCATCACCAATAGTATTCACACGATTGCCTGCATTCACAGGTGTACCCCAAGTTGTGCCATCCCATTGGCTCTTCCAAATGTCGATTCCACCTTGGCCACCCGGCATGTCAGAGGCGAAATAAAGTGTCTTACCGTCGGCGGATAAACTTGGATGCATGCACGAGTATTGGATGCTGTTGAAAGGCATTGCTACTTCTAACCCCCATCCTTCTGTTGCTTTGGCTGATGAGAATAACTGAAGACGCACCACTCCCTGCTCATCTTTGGCTACTTTGCCATCTGCGAGGCTGCTTCTGGTGATGATCAAAAGATTTCCTTCTGCATTGAATGCAAGTGGTCCGCTGTGATAGTTGCTCTTGGCGTACGTTTCAAAGGGAGTAGCCTCATCAAAGGCGGCTCCTGTGCCTTTCGCGTAGAAGGGAGAATAGAATGGTCGGTCTGTGCTGCTATTGGTCATCTTTGACATGTCCAATGTGCCTCGATCGCTAATGAAGACTATGCCGTCTCCGTATGCTACAGCGCATATATCGGATGCCATACCGTTCTGATTTACGGGCTTCACAGTGTAAGAACCTTTCTTCAGCAAGTATTCATCAAGATTGCGTGTGCAGCCCTCGAGCATTGCTGCTCTGGGGTCACCGCTATTGAGATTTGCGAATGAAGTGATTTCTCTTTTCGCTTCTACATATCGCTGGTTTTGGAGCAGTGTCAGAATGTAGAAGTAGTTGTCATTGGCTGTTCCGGTTTTCGATCCCATCACCTTTGCATATGCTCGTTCTGCATTTCGGGAATCGCCAATCCTTCTATAACTATCTGCCATTTTAGACCATGCACTATAATTCGAAGTGTCATTCTTCAGGCCTTGCTCATAGTATTTAGCAGCCTGTGAATAGGCCATACGGCTATAGGCTTTTTCACCTTGCGCAATCTGTGCGATGGAGCTAAGCGAAATGAAGACTCCGAAGAGGAGAAGGAGAAGTGAGTTTCTGGTATTCATGTGTTCGGAGATTAGAAGTAACGAGGTGAAACCATTTTATCCTTTGTGAAATTGAGATCATAACCGATCATGATTTCATGGGAACCTGTGTTGTAGTCCTGCAGCATGGAAAGTGTATAGTCGTAGCTATAACCGATGCGCAATTGCTTATTGATAAAGGCTCCGAGCATTACATTCACTGCATCGCCTGTGCGGTATCCAACTCCGGTCCAAATGAAGTCGTTGAACAATACATTGGCATTAAGATCCAATTGAGCAGGAGCTCCTTTCACCACTTTGAGCATTGCATTCGGACGTATTTTAATCATGTTGTTCACGCTGATTACCCCACCGCCCATTAGGAAATAGTGGAAGTAATCTACATTGAATGAATTCTCCACTTCTGTGCTGCCGGTTGCAACATCGATGCGATTGTAAATCATTCGCGGAATTGAAAGGCCGCCATACCATTTGGAGGTGCTGTAATACATGCCGAATCCAAGATTAGGGGCAGTGCGTTTGCCGCTGCTCATCATGAATTGTTGGTCATTTTGCAAGTTCAGTTGACTCAAGTTTTCGCTTAGGCTCACAAGTCCAAGTTGGAGGCCAAATGAAAGCGTCGCATTTTTAAGTCCAAGACGGTAGGCTCCATTGGCACTTACTGCGGTGCGTTGTGATACGCCTATCTTCTCATTCACGAAGTTGATGCCGGCTCCAAGATTACCGCCCATAAGAGGAGAGTGAATGCTTCCTGTAAGCGTGGTTGGTGCACCGTCCAAGCCTACCCATTGCTGACGGTAGAGCATAGTACCCGATAGGCACTCTCGAGAACCCGCATAGCCCGGATTAATGATAGCCTCGTTAAACATGTATTGCGTGAAGTTCGGATCAAACTGTGCGTTGCTCACAAAACATGCTGCCATGCTCAACATGAGCATCAGGCTTTTTGGGAAGTTCAAGATTGTTTTCATTGTCCTTTCTGTTTTATACATGTTTATTGATTGTTCGAGTATTTAATAACGATGAAGCCGGAGATTTGCTCAGGAGCTTTAGCCGGATTGAGCGAAGAAGCACCAGTTTCAAGTGCGTAGAAGTAAGTGCCTTCAGGAACTTTTGTACTTCCCATTGCTCCGTCCTCATCTGCATTTCCATTCCAGCCGGCTTCGTTGGTATATCCTGTTTTTTCATATACCACGTTACCCCAACGATTGAAGATGGTGATTTTGTTTTGTGGATACGCTTCGATGTTCTCAATAGCAAGTGTCTCATTTACATTGTCGCCGTTCGGTGAGAAACCGGCAGCTACTGTAACGGTATCGCCATCAACGTCTACGATGATGATGGTTACAGTTGCACTGTAGCAGTTACCGAGGTCGTCGCAAGCTTCGTATGTAAACTCGTCGAATCCGTCATTCTCTGCATTTGGCACATATGTGAATGTTCCATCAGCATTGAATATGAGAGTTCCGTCGGTAACCGTTGAGGTTACGCTGAACGTAAAGCCATCGAGGTTAACATCGTTTTCACTAACATCTCCGTCAAGTGTTTCGTTCTCAAAAACTGTGTATTGATCGTTTTCAGCAGCTAGCGTTGGGTCGTCAACTGGAAGAACAGTGATGGTTACAACCACGGTTGAGCAGTTGCCGTTGTCGTCACAAGCGGTGTATTCAAAGGTGTCGGTACCAAAGAAGTTTGGATTGGGTGTATACGAGAACGTACCATCTGCATTCAGAATTACAGTGCCATTGGTTGTTTCAATAGTACCCGCAGGTGAGTAGGTCAGTACGTCACCATCTGCATCGAAGTCATTGGTGCTTACGTCGCCGTTTAGCAAATCGTCCTCATTCATAGTGAAGCTGTCTGCTAATACGGTTGGTAGTGTGTTCAATTCGATTACGTTGATTAGCACAATAGCTGTATCGCATTGTTCAGGATCACATACTTCATACTGGAAGAAGTCGGTACCGAAGAAACCCGGGTTTGGTATGTAAGTAAACGAGCCATCTTCATTCAGGATCAATTCACCGTTGCTTGTTGAATCTGTGATGTTATAGGTCAATATATCACCGTCGATGTCGATGTCGTTCTCAGACGTATTACCAAGCAATGTTTCATTCTCATTGGTGTCATAAGTGTCGTCTACTGCTATTATTCCATCATTGATTCCTGCGACATCGATAAACACAGTTGCCGTGTCGCAACCGCCAGCGTCGCAAGCTTCGTAAGTAAATACATCGCTTCCGTAATAGTTGTTGTTCGGAGTGTAGGTAAATGAACCATCCGCATTGAATACAAGTGTTCCATTTGTAACTCCATCAACCAATTCAAATGTGATTGCATCGTTTTCTGCATCGGTGTCATTGGTTGCAACAGTATTTGAAACAACATCGTCCTCTTCTGCAGCGATGAAATCGTCTACAGCATCAGGAATGTCGTTGACCGGGTTGATGGTAATAATTACATCAGCATAATCGCACACACCGGATGGGTCGCACACAGAATAGCTGAATGAATCGGTGCCACTGAATTCTGTATTCGGGGTGTAGGTAAAGCTACCATCTGCCAGGAATTCCAATGTTCCGTTGCTAACGTTGGTGGTTACATCAAAGGTGAGTGCGTCACCGTCTGCATCCGTATCGTTGTTACCAACGTTGTCTGTCAATACTTCATCCTCGTCGATAGTGTAGTTGTCATCACTTGCCACAGGGCCGTCGTTCACCTCTACTACATTAATGAATACGATGGCCTCATCACAAAGTTCGGTGGCGTCGCACATGGAGTAAGTGAGTGAGTCTGTTCCCAGATAATCGGTGTTTGGAGTGTAGGTGAATGTTCCGTCGGCATTGAATACAAGCGTACCATTCGTAACCCCTGTAACTAGTTCATATGTGATTTGATCGCCATCCGTTTCGATGTCGTTGAATGCGGCATCGCCGTTGTACACCTCATTTAAGGTTACGCTAATGGTGTCGTTAACAGCTTCAGGAGCTGTGTTCACCGGGTAAACGTTGATTGTAGCCGTTGCTTGATCACACACACCTAAAGGATCACAAGCTTCGTATGTGATGATAACTGTTCCGAAGAAATCCAGGTTCGGTGTAAACGTAAATGTTCCATCCGAATTAAGTGTGAATGTTCCGTCTACGGTGTTGGTCACAACGTTGAACGTAAGCACATCGCCATCCGGATCACTGTCGTTGCCAGCAACGCTGTTGGTCAGTGTGGTGTTTTCGAAAATGTTGTATATATCGTTTTCAGCAACAGGAGGATTACTTGGAAGAACTACATTGATATAGACTGTGGCCGATGGACATACTCCTAAGCTATTGCAAGCAAAGTAGGTCAACGAATCCAACCCGATGAAGTCTGCATCTGGAGTGTAAGTAAGTGTTCCATTAGCGTTCAGCGTTACATCGCCGTGAAGGGG
>CAMAYP010000146.1 GCA_945862415.1 Chryseobacterium gleum
AAGACGGCGCTGATTTCATTACCATTTGCACCGGCGATGTTCACATCGATGTGCTTATGACCAACACCAGCCAATCGATTGACGCTTCGTACACCTATTTCATTACAGATGTAACCGGAACGATTATCAATGAACTTAACGGCATTTGGAGCGCCGCATCATCACAACCGGGCAATTACTACATCTACGGAGTATCCTACATGAACAACCTAGTTGACAGTACCATTCAAAGCGGTTTGCCTATCAGCGGCATTGCAGCAGATGATTGCCTGGAGTTGTCGGCCAATTTCATCGAAGCCGTCGTATACAATTGTAATAGCCAAGCACCTTGCTCACAGTTATTCTTCTCAGAAGTAGTGGAAGACTCTCAATCGGACAAGGCCCTTGAAATTTATAATCCATCACCACTTCCTGTTGACCTCAGCAATTACAGCATCAACTTGTACACCAACGGAGCAGCAGCACCAACAGCAACAATAAACTTGACCGGAACATTGGCAGCGCATGAAGTGTATGTTATAGCAGCAACGGTGACCGGTGGAAACCAAACGGATCAGGCCATAGTGGATGTTACAGACATTACGAGCGATGTGAGTGTTTTTACCGGAAACGATGCGATTGAATTGCTCTTCCAAGGCAATGCCATCGACGTCATTGGAGTAATTGGTGACGACCCAGGAGGCAACGGTTGGGCATTCGGCAACTCTTCAACAGCAAACCACGTGTTGGTTCGTAGACCGGAAATTACAGCCCCTGACACCGACTGGAATATCGTTTCGGGCCAATGGATATCATATGACCCAACTGATTATAGCCATTTGGGCAGCCACACAGGAAATAACTGCGGCAACGTGCCAATTGCAGTAGTTGGCTTCACTGCAGATACACAATTGGTTCCGGAAATCAATGCCACGGTTGTTACAGTAACCATCCACACGGAGAACGTGCAAACACCTTTTCAATTGATCGTTAACGCAACCGGAACGGCTAGTGCGAATCTTGATTACAGCGCAGGTTTCCCCATTTCATTCACGGTTCCGGTTGGAACCAATGACCTTTCGTTCTCGATTGTGATTTTGGGTGATGCTCTTGTGGAAGGAGATGAAACCATTGTGCTCGACATGACAGCGAATGCAAATGTGTATTTCACCATACCAACTCAAACGATTACCATTACTGAAAATGTCGGAACAGCAGATATGGTTGAGCAAACCATGCAGGTTTATCCCAACCCTGCTAGTTCACAATTGAACATTCAATCGCCGTATTCGATTTCAAGTGTTCAGTGCATCGACATGAGTGGCAGAGTGATTGAAACTAAAAAGATGAGTTCTCATACCACGCAAGTGAATTGGTCGCTGGAATCAATCGCTGCGGGATCCTATTTCTTTATTATTGAAACACCAGCAGGCATTAGCCGCGTGCCGGTGAACGTTCTAAAGTAGATTAAGTGTATAGGTTAAATTTGATTGAAAATCCCGGCATCATGTCGGGATTTTTTTTTGGTTTGGCAAATGGTGTAATTTGGTCCTTTAACTACCACGATGAAAAGACTTCACGAATTGGATTATCTGCGAGGTTTAGCCGCTGCAGGCATCATGCTCTTTCATTATTTATCGTGGACGTTCGGTGAGTTCTCATCAGAAAATGTAGTTGGCAGAATCGGCATCTATGGTGTATCCATTTTTTATATTCTAAGCGGACTTACACTTTATCACGTTTACAATGAGAACCTTTCAAAAGGAATTTCAGAAGTAGCAACATTTTTCAAGCGAAGAATCTTACGCATTTATCCGTTGTTATGGATATCAACGATTGTATCCATATTTCTTTTTGACGGTGGCCTCTTCGATGTGCGGGAGACTATTCTCAATCTGACAGGGTTGTTCGGTTTCATTGACTGGACAAATGGAATTGCAATTGGATCTTGGTCAATAGGAAATGAATTGGTCTTCTATGTTTTTTTCCCGGTGTTCGTATACCTTTTCCACAAAAGCAGATTGGGCTTTAACCTGTTCAGCATTGCAACCTTCGCTACTTTCGTTTACTTCGCTTACTTCTTGATAGACGGGAATTCATCGCTTTCCGAAGAGATGCAACGATCTTACTACTACAATCCACTGAACCAACTCTTCTTGTTTTTGGGGGGCTATTTAATCGGCGTTTACCTGGAGCATGTGACCTTTTCGTCTCGTCTATCCATTGCACTCATTATTCTCGGCACCATACTCTTCATTGCGTGGCCTGAAGCGGGCGATCGAGTGCGTCTCATTGCAGGCAACACGCGTATGGCACTTACTGCCAGCTGCTTTATGATATGCGTGGGTTTCTATAAATTCGGAGTTGCACTGCCCGCCCTTTTGAGCTGGCCACTGCGCACGTTGGGCGAGATAAGTTATTCGGTGTACATGCTTCACGGCATTATTCACCGCCTCATTCTTTATCCGATTGAATACATCCGCAACCATTTTTTCGCGGTGTCTGAATCTGTGCGTTTCTTGATGGCCATCGTTCTAACCCTTCTGGTGAGCTATTTCGTTTACCACACCTTTGAAAAGTTCTTTATCCGATTAGGTAAAAAGGCTCCCGTAAAAACCTCATAAGCGTCGTGTAACATTTGTCACAGTGAGCATGGAAGCGCCCGCACTACTTTCGTGGCCTTAATTCCATTTCCCATGAAAGGTATTCTCCTAAGCACGTTGATGATTATTCTTTTTTCGTGCACGAATCATTCACAGAAGCAACAAGGCGTACAATTGGTGAGCACGCAAGCATTTTCAGAGGCGCTGAAAGCAACGCCCAATGCAACAATCATTGATGTGCGAACACCGGAGGAGTTTCAGGGTGGACATTTAAAAGACGCCGTAAACTTTAACGTGCTTGGTGCAGACTTCAATGCGCAAGTCAGCAAACTTGACAAAACACAACCCGTATTTGTTTACTGCAAGGTTGGTGGCCGAAGCGCCGACGCGGTGGAACGCATGAAGGGCATGGGTTTCACCACTATTTACGATATGAAAGGCGGTTATATGGCTTGGAGTTCGGCCGGCATGGAAAGCACAAAAGCCGAACGAATTCAAGAAGAAAAATTCACAGTAGCAGACTTTGAAAAACTTCTTGCGAGTGGCACTCCTGTTCTCATTGACTACTATGCCCCTTGGTGTGGCCCATGCAAAAAGATGGAGCCAATTCTCAATCAACTTTCAAGCGAGTTCGCAGGAAGGGTCGAAATTGTACGCATCAATGTTGACGAAGCAGCCAACCTCGTTAAGTCGCAGAAAATTGACAACATTCCGGTTATTTCCACTTTCAAAAACGGCAAGGAAATTAAGCGCGTTAACGGATTCCAGGATGAGGCAGCCATGCGCAGCCTCCTAGAAGAGTTGCTGCGATAAAATCCGATTTGTCCCCATTCACCTGGCGAGTATCTTCGCGGCGTGAAGTCTTTTTACTCCGATACATTCCGACTGGGCATACTTGGCGGCGGCCAGTTGGGCCGCATGCTCTTGCAAGAGGCAGCCAATTATGACGTTCGCGTTGCCATTCTGGATCCGTCACCCGATGCGCCCTGTGCGTCGATGAGCCATGAGTTCGTGTGCGGGTCGTTTCAAGATTACGATACGGTAATGGCTTTCGGAAAAGGCAAAGATGTGATGAGCGTGGAAATAGAGCACGTGAATACCGATGCGCTCGAAGCCCTTGAAAAAAGCGGGGTAGAAGTCTATCCAAAGCCTTCTTTTTTGCGCATGGTGCAAGACAAAGGATTGCAAAAGCAATTCTATGCAGCGAATGCTATTCCCACCGCCCCGTTTCGATTGATTGAAAACGCATCTTCACTCAACGCTGAGGAACTTCGCTTCCCGTTTGTTCTGAAATCGCGCACCGGCGGATATGATGGAAAGGGCGTGCAAGTGGTGCGCTCAGCTGCCGATCTCGCTCAAACCTTTGAGGGTCCTTGTGTATTAGAAGAAGTAATTGATTTCGAAAAAGAACTTGCGGTCATTATTGCACGCAACAAGCACGGCGAGATCAGCATTTTCCCATTGGTTGAAATGGAATTCAATCCGACGGCTAACCTCGTTGAGTTCCTGTTCAGCCCGGCACACGTATCGCCGGAAGTGGAGGAACAAGCGCAAACCATTGCAAAAACCATTGTAGAATCTTCCAATTTCGTTGGTTTACTGGCTGTGGAATTATTCCTCACGAGAGATGGTCAACTGTTGGTGAATGAAATGGCTCCGCGTCCGCACAACAGCGGACACCACACCATCGAAGCCTGCACCACCTCGCAATACGAGCAGCATTTACGGGCAATACTCTCGCTTCCTTTGGGGAAATCGACATTGGTTCAGCCGGCCGTAATGATAAATCTATTGGGTGCTGCCGGACACGACGGGCCCGTCAACTACCGCGGATTAACCGAGGCTCTTCAAATTCCGGGAGTGCACGTGCACATTTACGGAAAGCCCCACACCAAACCCTTCAGAAAGATGGGGCACGTAACCGTGACCGACAGTGATTTAACGGTTGCACAGGAGCGCGCTCGACGCGTGCTTGAGCTAATTACGGTGGAAAGCTGTTGAACATTCGTGAACAAAACGAAGCATTCGACAACCGTTGAATATCTCCCATCCTTGTAATTTCGTATTATGAAGCAGTATCATGATCTACTCAGTCATTTGCTCGACAACGGAGTCAAAAAAAATGACCGCACCGGTACGGGAACGCTCAGTGTTTTCGGACATCAGATGCGATTCAATTTACAAGATGGTTTTCCTCTCCTTACAACCAAAAAGCTGCACACGAAATCGATCATCCACGAGTTGTTGTGGTTTCTGAAAGGCGACACCAACACTGCGTATTTAAAGGACAACGGAGTTTCCATTTGGGACGAATGGGCTGATGAGAATGGTAACCTTGGTCCTGTTTATGGCTATCAATGGCGTTCATGGCCTAACCCCGATGGCACACACACCGATCAAATCAGCAAGCTCATTGAAGGACTGAAGAAAAATCCGGATGGGCGCCGCCATATTGTGAGTGCATGGAACCCTTCTTTCATTGATCAAATGGCGTTGCCGCCTTGCCACTGCCTCTTTCAATTTTATGTAGCCGATGGCAAATTGTCGTGTCAGCTATACCAGCGCAGTTGCGACACCTTCCTAGGAGTTCCCTTCAACATCGCGAGTTACGCATTGCTCACACTTATGATGGCTCAAGTGTGCGACCTGCAGCCGGGAGAATTTGTTTGGACAGGAGGAGATGTGCATTTGTATTCCAACCACATCGAGCAAGCACAATTGCAGCTCACCCGTGAATTCAGAACGCTGCCCACATTGAAGATAAACCCGGAAGTGAAAGATCTGTTTTCGTTTGTTTACGACGATTTCACACTCGAGAATTACGACCCACACCCGCACATCAAAGCAGCTGTTGCGGTATAGATTAATACAAGTAAAAAAGTGCAACTACCTACTCCGGTTATCCTTATCGCAGCTATTGGAAAAAACAATGAGCTCGGCAGAAACAACGACTTATTGTGGCGACTGAAAAGCGATATGAATTTTTTCAAATCGACTACATCCGGTCATTGGGT
>CAMAYP010000147.1 GCA_945862415.1 Chryseobacterium gleum
TTCATCGTAATTGGCTTGCTTGTGCTCACGGTGCTTACTGCCATGAATAAGCTACGTTGGTATGTGCTCGCCTGTGTGGCTGCGTTGATTGTAACGGCCGATATGTGGTCGGTTTCTTCGCGTTATTTTAGCAATGAAAAAGATAAAAATCCGCGTACAGGCAAACTCGAATACGCGCACTACGAGCGCATCGACAATCGATTGTTTCCGTATGAACCCGATACATGCGACCGTTTCATTTTGCGCAAGGAAATGGCGTCTGTTCCCAACTACGCGGATCAACTTTCCTCGCTTGAAAACGCTATGTCAAGCACAACGCCTTACAAAGGCAACGATACCAAACGCATCCATGCAGCCTGTGAATTCGGAGCATTGCAGCTCAACACAAACTACCGCGTGCTACTTGCATCGCCGGGTGTTTTCAATGATGCAAGCATAGCCTATTATCACAAATCGATTGGCGGTTATCACGCAGCTAAGTTGAAGCGCTATCAAGAGATGGTCGACTTCTACATTGCACCGGAGATTGGTCGTGTATCTGAAGCTTTCAAGTCGGGCAGTCCTGCAGTTGTTGATTCTGTATTGGGCACTTCAACTGTAATCAACATGCTCAACGCGAAGTATGTGAAGTACAGCGCTGCTGCGCCGCCTATCAGCAACGAACGTCATGCACTGGGCAATGCCTGGTTTGTAAGTGAGGTAGAGTGGGCGAAAACATCCGACGACGAAATGCAGGCCATTGGTTCACTTAATCCGGCTACAACAGCCGTTGTAAGCGAAGAGTTTAAGTCGCTTGTGACTGCATCGGGCTTGGTCGACAGCAGTGCATCGGTTGTGATGAATAGATACGCAACCAACAAATTGACCTACTCGGTGAATACACCAAACGCTGCGCCTGTAATTTTCAGTGAAATCTACTATCCTGCAGGTTGGGTTTGTCGCATCGATGGCAATGAAGTTCCCTACTTCCGCGCTAACTATTTCTTGCGCGGTGTGCAAGTTCCTGCGGGCCAGCATACCATCGAATGGTCGTTCGAACCGAAGTCATATGCAACGGGTATTCAAGTAAACATTGCAGGATCCGTTTCGTTGCTGCTACTTGTTTTGCTTGTGTTTGGTATGGAGCTGCTGAAGTGGTGGAAGAAGATGGCTTAACGAAATAATTCTTTGCGTTCCTCTGCGCCTCTGCGGTTAAAGACAACTAACCGCAATGGCGCAGAGGAACGCAAAGTTTAAGAATACGAATTACGGTTAAGTAATCTCATCTGCATTACTGCGGCGAGCTGTGCAAACAACAACACCGGAACAATCACCGACACGATCCAACTACCCGGAAAATGCACCATAAGGTAGTTAGGGATGTCGAAACTCCAGGTTTGCAGGGTTGAGGGCGCGCTGAAAAAGCTTCGAATCCAGAGCATGGTCAGCGATGCAAATCCTGCTGCACTCCAGATGAGCATCCACCGTTTGTTTTTGCCGGTGGTATTGCGCGAGAGGTAGAGCATAACAGGAGTTAAGGCGCCAATTAGCAATTCAGGGCTTCCGCCATAGAAGGTTAATCCCAACGGGGCCTGACGATGATAAGCCGCCCAATGCAATACTCCCTCGAGTGGTAAACGCAGCAGTTGCAACCCAATAAGAAACTCCAGTCGAAGGCCAAGAGCCCATTGACGAAGCGCGGGAACGAGCAGAACAGCCAGTATGCATGCACCGGTGAATAGGTAAGGGAATAGCAAATGCGCCGTGGTCCGGTCCATATACCACCGATTCAGTGAAAGAGTACTTTGAAAGATGACCCAAAGCAATACGGGTACGGAAACCCAGGTGGCAAACTTGCTGATGCTCGGGTTTTTCGAAAAGGACACAGCGAACAAAAATCCTACGAAGGTTGTTAGTGTGAGTATTACAAGAGTGAGCGTGAGTCCTGGGGGTAATTCGAGCATCTTTTTTTTGTGCAAAGAAAGTTAGGAGTTTATTAATCCATCTACTTTTCGTGAAACTTCCGCTAGTTTTACCGCCCAATACAACCGAAGCTTCAACTCCATTCTTCGAATTGCAGCGCTCACCTATGCTCTCAGGCACTAATAATGGCATTACCTGGCGTATCTACGAGAAAACCTCGCAGGTAGACAAGTTGGAATGGTCCCAACTACATCCTGTGGCGGGAGCGTTCTTATGCTTGGATTACCTGTCGGCATTGGAAGAGGCACACGACGAAGGTCTGGAGATTCGTCTTGCCATGTTCTTTAAAGGGGAAGAACCGCTCGGTATAGCCGCTTTTCAAATAGCGCATTTCGTTACCAGTGAAGATGCGTATTCAAATGTTATTTTGAATTGTATCAATGCGGTGGCGCGGCGTATTCGAGGAAAGCATGTGCACAACATCCTGATCAACGGCAATGCGTTTGCAACAGGTGAGCACGGTTTTTCTTTTCAACCGGAGGTGAATAGCGAAACCATCGCGTTTTGTTTGCATCATTCCATGGAAGCCATAGCCAAGCAAGAGCAAAAGAAGGGCAGGCGCATTTGTGCCATGGTAACAAAGGACTTTTACCCGAATACAATCGGTGTGGCAGAGCAATTGGGACGCTACAGTTTCAAAAAGTTCCAAGTGGACCACAACATGGTAATGCCGGTGCTTGCCGAATGGAACACGTTCGATGATTATCTCGAATCGCTCAATACAAAGTTCCGCACCAAAGCAAAGGCTGCTTTTAAGCGTTCGGCTATGCTGCATGTTGTTGAAGCTACAGAGGCGGACGTTATAAAACATGCTGAAGCCATGCAGCGGTTATACGAAAATGTATACATGAAGGCCGACTTCCGCTTGGGGAAACTTCAGTCCAAAGCGTTGGCCGAATTGCTGAAACGAATACCCGGTCAGTTTTTCGTACGTCAGTATTTTCTGAACAATGTGCTCGTTGGTTTCATGACAGCGATGCGTTGCGGGAACGTCCTGGAAGCGCATGTAATCGGTATTGATTATGATACCAATCGTGAGCACGGTGTATATCAGCGCATCCTCTACGATTATGTGGAACTGGCCATTCGTCAGCGCTGCAATCGCATTGTGTATGGACGCACCGCTGCCGAAATTAAATCTACGGTGGGGGCGTTTCCGGTCGACTTGACTTGTTGCATCAAGCATCGTCGAATCATTTCGAATACGTTGCTTTCGATGATTATCAATTATGTGAAGCCTTCAGAGTATCCACAACGTGAACCCTTCAAGAGCGAGGCTTTTACCAAGATTCAAACACAACCCTTATTCGAAAATCATGAGTGGAATTCAACGAAGTGAGCGGGCGCTGTTGGTCGTTCTGGCGGCCATACAGTTCACGAACATCGTGGATTTTATGATTATGATGCCCATGGGCGATATTCTGAAAAAGGAGTTGTCGATAGGACCACAGGAATACGGTTTTTTGGTTTCTAGCTATGGAATAGCTGCATTCGTTACTGCATTTGCCGGTGTGTTTTACCTCGATAATATCGACCGAAGAAAGGCGCTGCTAGCTGCATACTTCGGATTCATGATAGGAACACTTTCCAGCGCAGTACTTCCCAATACAGATAGTGATTCACTCAATTATGCGTTGTTCATTCTTACGCGTGTCATTACCGGGCTTACCGGCGGACTGCTTGGTGGTTTAGTCATGTCCATTATTGGTGATGCCATTCCTTTGGAGCGGCGTGGCAGAGCGATGGGAATCGTTACCATGTCGTTTTCATTGGCTGCTATTTTGGGCATGCCCATAGCGCTCACCCTCGTCGATGTTTTCGATAATAATTGGCACGTCCCGTTTTATGGTGTTACGCTTCTTGCGGTTCCAGTATGGATAATGGCTTGGAAACGAATCCCACCCATGCGCGATCATTTGAAGAACCGCACTACTTATGATCGCACAGCGGCCATTCGATTGGCGTTTACTTCTCGTGAGCAGCGCAACGCGCTTCTGTTTACGGTTCTGTTGGTGCTGGGGCAGTTTACGGTTATTTCTTTCATGACTCCCTACTACATCAACAACGTGGGTTTACAACAAAGCGATATCAAGTGGATATACCTTGTTGGAGGAGCGGCTACTGTGGTGAGCGGATTTTTTATCGGTCGTATGGTCGATAAAGTGGGGCGTTTTCGTGTGTTCACAGTCGCAGCTATACTTAGCATTATTCCTGTGCTCGTAATAACGCACTTACCTCAGGTGCCTTTGTATGTTGTACTAGCCATAGCAGGGTTCTTTTTTGTGTTGGTGTCGGGTCGAATGATACCCGCCAATACTATTGCAACAACCGTTGTTAATCCACAGCAACGAGCAGGTTTTATGAGTTTGAATTCGGCTATGATGTCGCTGGCAAGCGGTTCATCGGGCATTATTTCAGGTGCAATCATTTCGCAAGTTGATGAGCACTCCCCGCTAATGAATTTCGAATACGTTGGATATCTGGCGGCGGCAAGTACGCTGCTATCACTCGTGGTTGTGCGTGTTCTTAAGAAAATTGCCAATGCCAAGGAAAGAGCACAGTAAGGTCTAAATACGAATTGCTAAGCACGAATTAATACCGGTGCTTGTCAATGGGTGTGTAGTGTTTTCTCGTACTTTTTGTTTTTCCACCATTTCGATATCTCTAAAATAAACAGCATCGTGCTCGCAGCCGCCAAGGCTGGTAGAAAGTGGGCGAATCCTGGGTTTTCAAAATTGAATATCAAGTTTACTCCGGGTATTATCAAGGTTGATATGAGCAGTGTTATTGCGATGCCAATAATGGAAAGTGTCACCTTGCTGCGTTCCAGGAAGACGGAAAAGAAGGAACGTGTTTGAGAAAGATCGGTTAGAATTAGAAAAATATTACCGATGATTAAGGTTGAAAATGAAATGGCTCTCACCTCTCCATCGCTATGTCCTTCTTGAATGGACAACCCGAAAACAACCAACACAGTCACCAGCAGCATGATTCCCTTGAAAAGCGCTATAATGATTTTTTTCTTTCCGAAAAATTGTTCACTAGCGGGGCGCGGAGGGCGCTGCATAATGCTTTTCTCTTCCTGTTCCGATTCGAAAGCAATTGAGCATATGGGGTCAATTATGAGTTCCATGAAAACAATGTGAATGGGAAAAAGCAATATGGGTAACTCACCCATAAATGCCGGAAAAAGCGTAAGTGCAATAATCGGAATGTGAATGGAGAGTATGTAGGACATGGCCTTTTGCAGGTTATCGAAAATGCGGCGTCCAGAACGTATGGCCGCTACAATGGAAGCGAAGTTATCATCCAGCAAAACTAGCGATGCTGCTTCGCGCGCTACGTCGGTTCCTTTTGCTCCCATGGCCACACCGATGTGTGCGGCTTTCAATGCAGGTGCATCATTTACGCCATCGCCTGTCATCGCCACTACTTCACCCGATGCTTTTAGCGTGTTAACGATGAGTAGTTTTTGCTCCGGCACGACTCGCGCGAATACAGATGTTTCCGCAATTCGTTTGGCTAGTTCATGCTCGGGGAGTCGGTCCAATTCATCACCGGTGAGCACTTTTCCGTTGTGGTGCAATCCAATCTTATCTGCAATGGCTAA
>CAMAYP010000148.1 GCA_945862415.1 Chryseobacterium gleum
TTCAATTCGGCGGCTTCCAAATCAACATGCTCTGCAAGGAATTCAACATCACCTACCAATGCAATCTTAGCCTTCAGCTGCTGCTTCACTTGAGCACCCTTTTCCTTATTGAACTTTTCTATTTGCCTCTGCAATTCAGCATTGCGCGCTTGCAAATCGGCAATTGACTTCAACACATCTTTCGACTTCAATGCCTGACGCACCTGGTCGAGTGTTTCCAATTCAGAGTTGATATAGTTGAATGCTCCGTTGCTCGATATAGCTTCTACACGACGCACACCTGCGGCCACTGCTCCTTCGCTTTGAATGCGGAACATACCGATTTCTCCTGTGCTTTGAACGTGCGTTCCACCGCACAGTTCGATGCTGTTTCCAAACTTGATTACACGCACCACGTCGCCATACTTCTCGCCAAACAGCATCATCGCTCCCGTTTTGCGCGCATCGTCTATCGACATGCTTCTGTTTTCCTCCAGAGGGAAATTCTTGCGGATGCGTTCATTCACCAAGGTCTCTACACGGGCTGCTTCTTCATCGGTCATTTTCGCAAAATGCGAAAAGTCGAATCGCAAATATTCAGGGCTAACCAATGATCCCTTCTGCTCGACATGCGTGCCCAACACTTCGCGCAGCGCCTCGTGCAACAAGTGCGTGGCGCTGTGATTGGCCGTTATCTCTGTTCTGCGGTCAGCATTTACAATAGCGCGAAAAGCAGCCTCAGGATGCTCCGGCAACTCATCGGTAAAATGAACAATCAAATTATTCTCCTTCTTGGTATCCACGATCACAACCTGCTCGTTGGGTGAAACCAATCGACCTTGATCGCCTACCTGTCCGCCACTTTCAGCATAAAAAGGTGTGCGTGAAAGGACCAACTGAAACGACTCCTTTCCTTTTGCTTTGATTTTACGGTAGCGCAAAATCTTCGTATCGCATTCCATTTCGTCATATCCAACAAAGGAGGTCTCACCCTCTGCAAGCATAACCCAATCTTCGGTTTCTAGCTTGGTAGCAGCACGGCTGCGATCCTTCTGCTTCTGCAATTCTGCTTCGAAGCCAACGGTATCAATCCGTTTCTTTCCCTCACCTGCTATCAACGCTGTAAGGTCGGCAGGGAAACCGAACGTATCATACAATTCAAATACAACCTTACCTTCAATAACGTCGCCTGTTGTTTTGCGAATAATCTCATCCAACAATTGAATACCCTTATCCAAGGTTCGCAAGAAGCTTTCCTCTTCTTCACGAATTACTTTACTCACGAGCGACTGCCCACTCTTGATCTCGGGGAAGAAATCGCCCATCTCGTCGGCAAGCACCGGCACCAATTGGCAAATGAAAGGCTCCTTCAATCCGAGGAAACTATAGCCATAACGAATGGCCCGGCGAAGAATGCGACGAATCACATAACCCGCTCCTCCGCTCGATGGCAGTTGCCCGTCGGCAATAGCAAACGCAACAGCGCGCACGTGGTCAGCTATTACACGCATAGCCACATCGCGCTTCTCATCGGAGCGTTCATATTTCTTTCCACTTATCGCTTCTACTTTGCTGATGAGCGGCGTGAAAACATCGGTGTCGTAGTTCGACTGAACGCCTTGCAGCGCCATACACAAACGCTCGAAGCCCATACCGGTGTCCACATGCTTTGAAGCCAATGGAACCAGCGAACCATCCGCCTTGCGCTCATATTGCATGAACACGTTGTTCCATACTTCTACAACCTGCGGATGATCATTATTGACCAAGGTTCTTCCATCTACTTTGTGGCGATCTTCATCTGATCTTATATCGACGTGAATCTCGGAACACGGACCACAAGGCCCCGTGTCGCCCATTTCCCAAAAATTATCTTTCTTATTGCCGCGCAGAATGCGATCTTCTGCAATGCGATCCTTCCAAATATCGTAGGCTTCCTGGTCGAACTCCAGATTCTCCGAAGCATCGCCTTCAAAAACCGTTACGTACAATCTGTCCTTCGGAATTTTATACACCTCCGTGAGCAACTCCCAAGCCCATGTTATAGCATCTTGCTTGAAGTAATCTCCAAACGACCAGTTGCCCAACATCTCGAACATCGTGTGGTGGTAAGTGTCTACACCCACCTCTTCCAAGTCGTTGTGTTTGCCGCTCACGCGTAAACACTTTTGTGTGTCGGCAACTCGCGGATGTTTAATGGCCTCATTGCCCAAGAACCAGTTCTTGAATGGAGCCATACCGCTGTTGATAAACATGAGGGTTGGATCGCCCTTCACTACCATCGGAGCCGATGGCACGATTACGTGTCCTTTCGATTGAAAATAATCCAGAAACTGCTGGCGTATTTGTCGGGAAGTCAACTTTGTCATAGCAGGCGCGAATGTAGCACGCACACATCAATTGAATGCGTTTTTGATCGCATTTCCAAGTGCGAAAAATTGACACTTTTTTAAACGAATTACTTGGGCTACATTCGCGCTACTAAATGCCGCGCCTTAAGTACAAATTCAACCCCAGCACGCTCAACTTCGAGAAGATCAGTTACGGTATCCGCGACTATACCGTGAGTGCATTGCGTTATTTGTTTGCTGGGCTAGTAATCGGCGCTATCGGCGTGGTGTTGTACGCTTCATTTTTCAAAGACCCGGAAACTGCTCGCCTCAGTCGCGAAGTGAAATTTCTGAAAGGACAAATCGTAGAACTCAACGATCAGATTGATACCCTCGAACTCTTCGTGAGCGATCTTCAGGAAAAAGACGACAATGTGTACCGCAGCGTCTTCGGAGCTGAGCCATATCCTGAGCACTTACGCAGAGGTGGTATTGGAGGCAGCGACCGCTACAAGAACCTAAAAGGCTTTGACAACAGCTCCGACATTATTGAAACGCAGAAAAGAATAAACCGCTTACAGCGTGCGCTCGTTTCTCAAAGCAAATCATTTGAAGAGGTATACGAATTGGCGAAATCCAAAGACACCATGTTGAAGTGTATTCCCGCCATTCAACCTGTTTCAAACAAAGAACTGAAACGATTGGCTTCGGGTTTCGGAATGCGCATTCACCCTATATACAAGATTGCGAAAATGCATACCGGCCTTGATTTCACAGCCGACATCGGGACTGAAATCTATGCGACAGGCGATGGCGTGATTGAGTCGATTGAAAGCAAATTCTCCGGCTATGGGCAACACGTGATTATAAATCACGGCTTTGGATACGAGTCGCTCTATGCGCACATGAGCCGCGTAGCAGTGCGACCCGGACAAAAGGTACGACGCGGCCAAATCATAGGATATGTAGGTAACACCGGTACCTCAACAGGTCCTCACTTGCACTACGAAGTAATTAAGAACGGCGAAAAAGTAGATCCGTCTTTTTACTTCTACAGCGACATAACACCGGAACAATACGAAGACATGCTGAAGCGCTCAGCTAACGCTAAACAAAGCTTCGACTAAACATTGTATTTTATCATGATCACCAAATCATTCGAAATAGAAAAATTGTATTACTCCATCGGCGAGGTAGCCGATATGTTTGAGGTGAACGCATCACTGATACGCTTTTGGGAGAAAGAATTCCCACAGTTGCAGCCGCGCAAAAACAACCGTGGTAACCGCGTTTACTCTAAAAAAGATTTGGAGCTCTTCAAAAAAATACACCACCTAGTTAAAGAAAAAGGATTCACGCTTGAGGGAGCAAAAAATGCGTTGCGCATCAAAGCAGAGCCCGCCTCAAACGAGATGCTTACCGATAAGCTTCTGAGCATTCGCAGTGAACTCATGAGTATTGCAAGCTCCCTGTAATCACAGCCTGTGAGCAGCATGCATCAAGGTCTGGTTATTAAATCGACAGGTAAAAATTACGATGTTCTCACTTCTGATGGACGCATTATCCAATGTCAGGTGCGCGGCAAAATCAGACTGGAAGGACGCTCAACTACCAACCCGGTAGCTGCCGGCGACACGGTCGATTATTCGCCTGAAAATGAAGCCGAGGGTAGCATCACGTTTATTCATCCACGCAAAAACTACATCATTCGCAAATCGGTCAACCTTTCCAAGGAGGCTCAAATCATTGCCACCAATCTCGACCAAGCTCTTCTTGTGGTGACCACAACTCGCCCTCAAACCACACCCGGATTCATTGATAGATTTCTAGTAACAGCTGACGCGTATGACATACCCGCTGTGCTGCTCTTTCACAAAATCGATCAGTACAACGAAAAAGAACGCAACCAAATGCTAGCACTCGCTGAGGTATACCAACGGATTGGCTATCGATGCATCTTCTCTTCATTGATTTCGAAGGAAGGCTTGAATGAAATTCAAGAACTCATCGCAGGTAAAATCACGCTCATCAGCGGTCATAGCGCTACGGGAAAATCATCGCTTGTCAACCACTTCATTCCGGGCAAAGACCTGCGTATTGGTGAAGTGAGCGAGTCGAGCAACAAAGGTCAGCACACAACCACGTTCGCTGAAATGCACGCGCTTCCATTCGGAGGATTTCTCGTCGACACGCCAGGCATTAAAGGATTTGGCTTAGTAGATATTCCTCGGGAAGAACTTCATCATCGCTTTCCCGAATTCTTTGCGCTGCTGCCGGAATGCAAATACCACAACTGCCTTCATCTCAATGAACCGGGCTGTGCAGTGCGTAAAGCGCTCGATGAAGGAACCGTTGCTCCATCACGCTACAACAGCTACGTTTCGATGTACAACGACGAAGAGGAACGCAGCGTGTACCGCAACGGATAAGCTCAACTTCCTAGAAAATTTTAAAGCGCATCGCCACCATAAAATTCATGGGTGCCTGTTGATAGTAGAAACGCTCCGTGATTAGTCCGCCGTAGCGATAACTAAACGTGTAACCATTCGATGCATACTCGAGATTGAGCACATTATTCACCCAAAAATCCAAGCCTGAGAACTGAGGGAATTTCTTCCATCCTACATCCACAGTTCCGCGCAAGTCTTGCACCCAATAGGCTTGTAACATTCTATCACGGTTACCTGTATTGTCCATGAACTGATCTCCCACATACTTTGAAATCCACGCAAACTCGAGTTTCTTGATCCACTGTATTTGAGTAGGCATCGTGCTCCAACCCAACTGCGCAGCGCCTATCCAATCTGGAGAAAAAGCAATCGGCGTGTTCTTAAAGGGTGTCTCAAGAACTTCACCTATCTCATAATCGTACAAGATTTCTGTAAACTCGGCGATGCGGTTTACACTGCGCGTCACATTCCCTTCCACGAAAAACCCTACAGGTAATTTCACCCCTGCTTCCAATTCGATGCCTCGGCGATAACTCTCTGCAACATTCACACGCACCGGCGCTCCCACGTCGTTCAATGCTCCGGTTACCACCAACTGATCTTTGTACTCCATTGCATATGTGTTCAAACGCAATTTGAAATCTTTCACTGTGAAAGCGTAACCTGCTTCTGCATTGAACATGTACTCCGACTTTACCTTCGAAGGATCCATGGC
>CAMAYP010000149.1 GCA_945862415.1 Chryseobacterium gleum
AAGTCAAAGGACAATCGATCATCACCGATCTCTTTTTGGCTCAAACACTCAATTACCTCAACGTGTCAGGAAAAGAACTGGGCATCGTAGTCGCTTTCGGCGGACCGCAATTGACCAGCAAAAGAGTTGTGCTCTAAACAAAAAAGGCACCGCCAAAGCAGTGCCTTTTCATATCGTTTGATGACGGATTAGTGTCGAATCACCACTTGACGGTTGACAGGACCCTGTGAGGTCATAACCGAAACGGTGTAGACTCCTGCAGGAAGTTCGCTCGTGTCGATGGTTGATTTAGCCAGTGGATTCACTCTGCGATACACTTCGCGACCAACAGTGTCGTAAAGTCTTATTTCAGAAATTCCTGACGCAGACTCAATGCGCAGTTGGTCAGAAGCAGGGTTCGGATATACCGTGATTTGCTGCGCACCTGTTTCACCTACAGCAAGTGTCGAAGTACAGATGTTGGTAGTTTCTGCATCAACAAATTCATCACCGGCTGCGACTACCGCTCCATTCGGATTGGTTACCGTGTAGGATCCGTCGCCCCATATACAGCAAATACCGTCACCAAATTCATCCAGGATTGTGAAATCATAACAGCCTGGGGCAACGCATACTTCAAGATTCAAAGGCGTTCCATCATAATCCGATCCCGTGGCCACTATAGAGCCGTTGTCATCAACCAATTCCCAAGAGGTTTCTTCCGGGTAATTATCAAAGGCGATTTCAATGGTGAAGAAGCTGGCGGCACCGCTGATGGAAGTGAAGTTGAATGTACTTGTGTCGTTGGTAGTAATGTCGTCATCACCATTGCCATTGACATTCGTAATCCAGACAAGGAGTGTATTGTTACCATCGGCGGCAGTCAAATCAGGGAGATTAACCGAAGCCGATTGATTTGAGTTCAGTGAACCTGTCCAGTCGATGGTGGCAATGGTGCCATTGTTCAACTGGTAGTTGATGGTGCAGGAGGTCAGCACCGTAGTTCCATGATTGATGAATGAAAATACCGGTGAAACTGTTGAGCTACAGTTGTTCTCATCAATATTGCCAATGCCGGAAGCCAGGGCATCTACTTCAGGGATTATGAAGCCTTCCGGATAACCATCCAGCACGAGCACACCGGTGTTGAGTGGGTCGAGCCAGTCACTCAAACGTGACGCAGCAGTATTACCATTATCCCAACTAACACCAAAACGACCGTAGAAGTCAATCTGACCATTACCAATGCTGCCATTGCAAGCACTGGCGCCACCGAACAACTGACCAATTATGCGGTGGTCCTGATTAAACAAGGGAGCACCGCTTGAGCCGGGTTCTGTTACCGCTACTTCCCAATTGTCGATCCACCAAACTTGTGCACCGTTGCCGATGTCATGGTAAGGGGCATCGTCTTCGCGCGAAAACTTCTTCACGTTACCTCCCGGGTGGTGAATACATACAGCTGAACTTACTGCACTTTCGCTATCGGTTGCGTCCCAACCTGAATACTGCACGTTGTATGAAGCAGGTGGGGTGTCATTCAATAACAAAAGAGCTACATCGCTGCCGGCATTGTTGGCCACGAGGTCGGCACCCGAAATGAGGTCGGTGGTTGGACCTGAGTTGCCGGTGCATGAGGTAGCTTCATGGTTGAAGTAAAACACCCAGTTGGCAGTGTTTGAACCTTGGGCACAGTGATTGGCTGTAAGGAAATAGGGAGTGCCGTCGTTGGCCGTGTTGTTTACCATAGCGCCCGTGCAGACACCGCTGCCGCCTTGAACGATGATGGCTACCGAGCGCTTCTCAATTTGCCAGTCGGCTGCTTCCGGGCAGTTCACATTCACGTTGCAAGCACCCGAGCTTCCAAAAGGACCGCGAAGGGCTTCAACTGCATCTTGCACAAACGGACTGCTTGCAAACGGACGGTAAGTATGCACAACTTCACCAACCATCAACTCCGACTGGTCGAACAGGTGAGAAGGGCAGGTGTATTCCACCACGATTCGATCGCCGTGGATGAGACCACATGCAAGAACACCCGATGGCTTCATGTTCTTGTGGTTGAAAGACCCTAAAAACTCCTTGCGGTCGGCCGACCAGATGAAGACCTGACCGCCTTTGGGTACCACGAACTCATCGAAGCGAATACTCATGGAAAGTGCACCCGGGCACTCAAGGCCAAGCGTCCAAGTGGTAGTTCCGGTTGAGGCATCTGTTGTAACAGCACCCGAATTGTTGATGTTGAAGTTGGTTTCGAATTCTGCTCCGAAACGGTAGGGGATGTCTTTGTACTGATCGGTGATGGCATCTTCCAACGCCAAACGGTCACGATCGATGGCTCCCATGCGCTCGAAGCGAATGTCGGCTGAGGTGGTTTTCACTTCCCAGTTTTTGGGTTGACCTCCGTGGCTGAGTTGTGCCATGGCTGCCGTGCCTGCTAGGAGGCAAATTGCGGTTAGTAACGGTTTTATCATTGCGTGGTTTTTTCGAGTTCTAATACCGCTCTCATCGAGCGATTCTTGGGTGTATGAACGGATAGGATAAAAAATGCCACGAATTCATGAATCAAGTTCTCTTGCATCGTGAATTCGTGGCAGATACTATCGTTCGCTTTCGCGAATATCTACAAACTATTTGATAACAACCCTACGGCTCATGCCGATTGGCGTGTTCACCACAATTGTGTAGGTGCCTGCGCTCCATGAAGCGGTTTGCAGTGAATAGGTAGTGCGTTGTGTCGATAGCACAATTTTTTCCTGTGCAATCAACGCACCTGTCATGTCGTAGCAAGACACTTGAGCGTTGCCGGCGATTGCAGATTGGATATTCAGCGTCAGCTCGTCGTTGAATGGGCAGGGGAATGCTTCCAAAACGGCATGAGCAGCAACTTCGTTCACGTTGTTGGGAATAGCGTTCACCACGTTCAGCGTAAAGCCTGTCATTGGCATACCGCCGGGTAGGAAGCCACCCTCTGGCGTAACGGTGAATGTCAGGCAGGTAGTACCAACGCATCCGTTAGCCATTACGGTAAGACAAACGCTGTAGGTACCGGCCACGTCATAGACGTTGGTGGGGAAGGGCTCGGATGAAGTGTTGCCATCACCGAAATCCCAGGCGAATGACGCCGTGTTAGAAGGATCGAATGGGAAAAGGATCCACACAACACCCGGTGTTTCGCTCCACATGGCTGAGTCGCTTACCATGAGAATTTCCGGATTGCAGCCCACGTTGCCTCCCGTGCAGCCTTCTTCATCTACAACACCGTTGCAGTTGTTGTCTATCATATCGGCGCAGATTTCGGGCATGCCCGGGTTGATCATGTAGTCCATGTCGTTGCAGTCGCTATTGGAGTAGTAACCATCCATGTCGAAATCGATCAATCCACCGCCGCAACCTTCATCGATGAGGATGTTGCAGTTGTTGTCGATGCTATCACCGCAGATTTCCATAGCGTTGGGATTGATGGCAGCGTCGTTGTCGTTGCAGTCCATGCTGATGGTAAAGCCGTCGTTGTCGTTGTCGGTTTCTCCGCCGCTGCAGCCTTCATCGAGTTGACCGTTGCAGTTGTTATCCATGAAATCGTTGCAGATTTCGTCCATCGCCGGATTTACATAGGGATCGTTGTCATCGCAGTCCATGTCGCTGGTGAACCCGTCTAGGTCAGCATCGGCATTTGCACCTAGATTGATTAGAACCGTGTTCGCAGTGTTTGCGTAAACGATTTGATCAACGCAAATTACAAAGCCGCAATTGGGAGAGGTTTGCACGCAAACTGAAAGGTTTACAGCTTCGGTGGTTGTGGGCAGCAGAGCGCTGTATGCTGTGAGTGCACCTGCCATTTGGAAGGTCACGTTGGTAACAATCGTGGAGTCCTCACCGCTGAAGAACGATCCGTTCACGGAAGAAACACCACATAATGGGTCGAGGCCATTGATGATAACGTTTACATAGGTTCCTTGCGCAGAGGCACTAAATGCTGTCCCGAAAAGAACAAAAAGAGCGAGTAAATTTTTTTTCACGAGCAGAAAAGATTTGGTTTGTGATGCGAATATAGAACGTCTACTTTTGCGCCCCCTACAAAAGTGTGGGGATTATTGGAGTACTAAGTGGGTACTGGGTACTGGGTACTGAGGACTGAGCACTAGGTACTGAGTGGTGAGTGCTGAATTATTCAGTCCTCAGTCCCCAGTCCCCAGTCCCCAAATAAGGAGAGGTGTCAGAGTGGTCGATCGAGCACGCTTGGAAAGCGTGTGTACTGAAAGGTACCGCGGGTTCGAATCCCGCCCTCTCCGCCAGGTCAAATTCGCAGGTATGCGCAAAACACCGAAAAGGCCCGTAAACACTGCGTTTGCGGGCCTTTTTCGTTCTAGTAAAAAACCGCAAAAAAGCGTCAAAAAACGCACAAAAACACCCGGTTTTTTTTCGTAGAACTGACGTACGAAAACCCCTTGATTTTACTGGGTTTTCAGAGAAAAGGCCCATTTCGCAAGGTTGCGCTTGGTGTAAGTGCCCCATTATTTCGACAGGAAAAAAGTATAAAATCATTAATTTTAATCCTGTCAATGAAGAAGTCAACATTTACGGAGAGTCAGATCACTAAGGCACTCAAGTAGTGTGAAGGCGACCATTTACTAAAGGAGATTTTCCAAGAGCGATGTGCGGTACGATATTCGTTCTGAACTTGGAAGTGCCAGCATCAGTAGAAAACAGTTTAGGCAGGCCTAGGCATATTTAGCGGGATTGAGCAATATGGGTGCTCATTCGACAAGACATCGTTGATGTAACATGTCTTTTATGACAGCAGATTACTTACTTTTCTTATTGGCTTGGCTGATGGAAAGATAAAATCCCACTCCAAAAAGAAAGGTGATGAGGCCTGCGAAATAGGGGATAAACTCAGTCATTGCTTGAATTGTTAATTAACTTCAGATAGATTCCAAATGCCAGGATTGAAGGAACCCACAACCCAATGAAGGATCCGTCTGCTTTCTCGCCCTGGAAGTAAAGAACTTCCGAGAATATCAACGACATAATGGCCGAAAGGAATAATAGTTTGTCTGTTACCGTAAATTTCTTTAACATCTCGAATTGAATTTTTAGTGAAAATACTTTCAAATAACGTCTCCGCTTAGTTTTTCTTGGAAGATATTAGATAGTTAATGTTGAAACATTTTGCATGTGGGTTGGATTATGTTTTCACGCGGCCTAAACTTTAACATACAACCCCACTATAAATCGTTGTCTTTGTTATCCGAAATCGTCTGCTCTGCGAGTTTTTTCTCGAACTTGTTGTGAATGACAAGAACCAAAAGGCCAAAGAGAATTGCTGTTACAATCAAAGCGGTATTAATCAGTCCGCTTACTGAAAATGAAATCCGAATGAGGATGGTCGAAATGATAAAGCCTGAGTTACGGATGACTTTATGGAACTCATCGGTGTGAAAAAACGAGAACAGCAGCAAAATCACATCAGCTATGATCAAAATA
>CAMAYP010000150.1 GCA_945862415.1 Chryseobacterium gleum
GTTTCATTGTGCCAAAGCGATACAAAGTCTCCACCTGTGTGGCGCACTTCGGCTTTCAATTGGGCAACTACCTGCATGGCTTCGAGTGTATCCAATTTCTGGTATTGCCTGAGAGTAGAATCCATTACCACTACCGGGTGAACCATCAATGATGTCGTTTCATTTTTTTCTACATCAAACCACTTAAACGGATGAGCCGTGCCAGCGCGAAAGCCGGGCACATCCGCATACCCCATCGAATGGTCGTGCAATACACCACAATCCAGCAGGCGTCGATACGAAACCGGCAACTTGAACTTCAAAAAGTGTTGTCGGCTGTGGATCACCTTCTCTCCCATGATTGATTCCAATCGGGCAATTTCCTTAATAAGTATGCGCACATCGTGATGGCTTTCATAACCGGGATGTATACCCACTTGAGCACCTCCGTCGTGCATATCTTGAATTCGCTCACACAATTGTGCGTTGCGATAATCAACGTTTATATCATACGTGGAGCGATCGGCCAATAAAAAGAAACAACGCATCTCGATATGCTGCGACAAGCAAGTATCGAGAATATACTCGTAGGTATCAAACGGGTCCTGTTCATCGGCCAGCACACATTTCAAGCGTCGTGCGGCGCGCGCAGGCTTTAAGCGCAAAAGATCGAGTAGAAACCCACCAAGGGTGCGTCGAACTCCCTTGTAGCGAAACGCAAAAGCGCTGTCGACATCAATGGTTGCTACCGTTCTAAAAGATGGTACCACAGGGTGAAAGCCGGGGTAAAACCTTCGAATCTCCTCGTACACTTCATTGCGCCAGATATCGGCCCAGGGGCGCCTCATGAGTGCAGCCCCTCCCCAAGCGCCGTGTCCTGAAAATCGGCCGTGCTCATCGAAAGATGTCGCGGTATACTCTTCATAGCGCCCAAGCAAAAAGAAACAAGCTGCAAACGGATCGAACCGCCCCGTTCCATCGAAGTCAGGGTATGCCATAGTATTCCTATAACAAACTTCGGGTTGCACCGGCTTCAAAGTGTGGTTCCAAAGCACATCCACCTGCGGAAAGATGGGTGTCTCCGCAACCGGACAGGGTTCGTTGCTATACCAAATACGATTTCCGGTTGCTGCAACAAAAAGCGAAGAATCGGAGGTTACGCGCAACTCTTCACCCGCAAACGAAAAGATCCAACGCAGGGTGTAATCGAGTCGAGGGTGCAGAATTGGAGTGTAAACCAGCACAATTAGATGTATTGAAGGATTGAACTGCAAATTTGTTCTGCCGCTCGACCATCGCCATAGAGTTGAGGCCAACTTTCGAACGAGCGCTGCATCAATACCTGGGAGGCATCGAGAATGCACTTGGTATCGGCATCGGCCACAATGGCGTGGCCACCGTGGGTGAGCTCCACCCATTCTGTTTCCGGACGCAAAATCACACAAGGCCGCTGCACAAAGTATGCTTCTTTTTGAAGACCTCCGCTATCGGTAAACACCATTCTTGACGCAGCTAACAATGCAATCATCTGCACATAACTGGCCGGAGGAACCAATCGCAATCCAGCAGCAGTTAACTCATCCTGCTGTTCTGCACTCAAAAACTTGAGCAAACGCGGGTGAGTGGGTAACACAACAGGCATGGCGTGCTCAGCCGACCACTGCTTCAGTGCATCGAGAATGCCGTTGAGCCTTTCGGGAAAATCCGTGTTGTTATCGCGGTGAATGGTGGCAACAGCATAGCTACCCTTCTGAAGAGCCAATGCCTGCAAGTATGCGTCGCCTTCCGGCTTATTTGAAAAGTGAATTGCGTTGTCGTACATCACATCTCCGCTGCGCAACACCAGCGGCTTATCGATCGAAGGTGCATGATTCTCTTCCGTGCTAAAACCCTCGCGCTTCAGATTATCGATGGCTGTTTGCGTAGGAGCAAACAGCAAGGTCGACACGTGGTCGGTAGCAATGCGATTAATCTCCTCGGGCATTCGCTTGTTGAACGAACGGAGCCCCGCTTCTACATGCACAACCGGAATGAACATTTTAGCCGCAACCAAAGCAGCGGCAAGGGTTGTATTGGTATCGCCGTAAACCAAGACAGCCGCAGGTTTTTCCTCCAAAAACACGCGCTCCAGACCTTCCATGATGCGGGCCGTTTGCACCGCGTGCGAACCCGAACCTACAGCCAAGTTGTGCGCAGGAGCGGGTATACCCATTTCATCGAAAAACACTTGCGACATATCCTCATCGTAGTGCTGACCGGAGTGCACCAATACCTCCTTCAACTTTCCACCACCAATTTTCATTATTGCCCGCGAGAAGGCAGCAGCCTTGATAATCTGCGGGCGAGCGCCTACAACGGTAATTATTTTCTTCATTCTTTCAATTCGTTTTCATCACAAAAACTGTAGTAGCCGTTATCGGTTACAACCAAGTGGTCAATCACTGGGCATTCCAGCATTTGTCCGCAATACACCAGCCTTTTGGTAAGCTGCCGATCTTCATTGCTCGGCTCCCGATTGCCACTGGGGTGATTGTGGGCCACAATAATACTCGCTGCATTATTCTCGAGCGCAATTCGGAACACCTTTTTTGGGTCGGCAATGGTGGCGCTCAGTCCACCCTCGCCCACCTTGTCGACCGAAAGCACGCGGTTGGCCTTGCTCAGCGTTATGACCCAGAACTCTTCATGCGGCAGGTTCCACATGTATTCGAGCATGCGCTCATAGGCATCGCGGGAGTGCCGAATGGATGCCGATTGTTTGCTGACGGAGGCCATTTTACGTTTGGCCAGCTCAAGTGCAGCCACTACTACGACAGCCTTTGCGGGGCCCATACCCTTAAACTGCGTAAGTTCCTTGCACTTCATGGAACCGAGGGCCTGCAAGTCGTGCTTTACGCCTTGCAATATGCGTCTGGCCATGTCGAGCGCGCTCTCCTCGCGTGTGCCGGAGCCAATCAGTAAAGCCAGCAATTCAGCATCACTCAAAGCATGTGTTCCTTTTAGCAGCAGTTTTTCGCGTGGGCGCTCATCGGGCGACCATGCCTTAATAGAATTTGTACTTATCATGGGCGCAAAAGAAAAAAGGCCCTCCGAATGGAGAGCCCTTGCCTATTCCTAAATGGAATATCGTATTATTTCAACTTGTTCACAAACACTTGAGCCTTGCCTTTCAGGTTGCCCGCTTTGTTTTTGTGAATCACGTTGTTCTTAGCGAGTTTATCGAGCATGCTCACAACCTTCGGAAAAAGATCAGACGCCTCCTTCTTCGTAGTCATAGCACGCAACTTGCGCATTGCATTGCGCATAGTCTTGTGATAATATTTGTTACGCAGACGCTTAGCGTTGTTGCTACGAATGCGGGTGATAGCTGATTTGTGGTTTGCCATTGTTCTGTAAAATTCGGGCGGCAAATATAGTGTGAACTTGTTTGGATGCAAAAAAAAAGAAGAAAAAGGAAAAAAGCCGTTCAGGTGAACCCTTTTCTTGGAAGAAGTGTTTCAACAGGTATTAGGTTTTAGGTGATAGGTGATAGGTGATATGTGATGGGTGATGGGTGACAAGACCTCAGACCCACCTAATACCTAAAACCTAAAACCTGATAGCTGTAACCTTATACCTGTGACCTATCAACTGACACCTCTCGTATGAAAAGCTCCAGCCCCTCATCACTTACCCTATCCCCCTCGGATGTTGACCGCATCATCCAAATGGCATGGGAAGACCGCACGCCGTTTGAGGCCATTTACGTCCAATTCGGGTTGAAGGAAGATGACGTGAAAGCGCTGATGAAGCGAGAATTGAAAGCGAGTAGCTACCGTTTGTGGCGCGAGCGGGTGGAAGCTTGCGGCACAAAGCACGCAAAACGGAGAAGTGAAGACATTGGCCGCTTTAAGAGCAAGGCACAGCGATCCATTACGAACAACAAAATCAGCAAACGATAAAAATGAGTACATACATACTAGCCGGCGCGAGCAGCGCTACAGCAAAAGCAACAACGCTTCAACTTATGGATCAGGGGCACCGCGTTATTGGTATGAGCCGATCGGAAGTCGAAGGTCTAAGTGATTTCCACCAGGTAAATTCGTACGATTTCGGCGCCTTCCCTGCGATTGACGAGCCTATTGATGGCCTCGTGTATTTCCCCGGAACCATCAATCTAAAACCCTTTCATCGCCTTACGCAAGCTGAGTTTCAGAGCGATTTACAAGTAAACACATTGGGAGCAGTCGCATTCGTTCAGGCTTATTTGAACAATCTGAAGCAAAGCGCACAGGCCTCAGTGGTTCTCTTTAGCAGTGTAGCCGTGGGAGCCGGCATGCCCTTTCATGCTTCGATAGCCATGGCCAAAGGCGCCAACGAAGCCCTCACCCGCTCACTGGCAGCCGAATATGCGCCGCTGATTCGTTTCAACTGCATTGCACCCTCGCTCACGCACACACCGCTGGGAGAAAAGTTCCTCAACACCCCGGAAAAAATAGAAGGCGCCCAAAAGCGCAACCCGTTGAAAAAAGTAGGCGCACCTCAGGAGCTAGCCGACATGGTCGATTTCCTGTTGTCGCCCAAATCGGCTTGGGTTACAGGGCAGGTGTTGGCGGTTGATGGTGGTATGGGCGCCCTTCGAGTGTAATGACCAATGGCGAATAGCGAGTGGCGAATTATCCTGAAAGCTTACCTATTTCTTTCGCAATCCCTCCTTGAACTCAATTGATTTATGGATGACCACTACTTTAAAATCGTAACCTCCGACCATTCGCCACTCCCCATTTTTTTTTCGCTTCCTCTTGCATCATTGAAACCTGTAACTATATTTGCACCCGCTTAGAAAAACGATGGCCCGTTCGTCTAGGGGTTAGGACAGCAGATTTTCATTCTGTAAACAGGGGTTCGATTCCCCTACGGGCTACTAGAAGACGCCACCCAATTGAGGGTGGCGTTTTTGTTTTAATCCGGTTGGATTCAAGGGATAAAATGGTCACTATGAAATTTATGTAACCAAGCGATGTTTTCAAGCAACCTCCTTACATTTAACTATCCGAGATTTATACCTACACATGCAACAAGCAATCAACCTTTTTATAGCGATTTCGATGTTGTTGTTGCTGGATTCTTGCAAGAAGGAAAACGTATACCCCAACAACCCCATTCCGCCGAATGCTGAAGTTTCCACACTAACCGTTGAACAGTATGTGAACCGTTGCTTTATTGATTTGCTTGGGCGAGCGGCTACTGAAACGGAGCTGAGCGGTTTTGTTGGTTTGCTTGAAAGTGACAATTTCTCTGTAGAAACAAGAACAGCGTTCATCCATGAATTGCAATCCGATACGCTCTATCAGGCAGAGTACCTCAACAAGGTGTATGTCGATATGAAGGCCCGATACCTAGATGGGTTGAACAACGATGAAATACAGCAAGAAGCCAACTTCTGGTT
>CAMAYP010000151.1 GCA_945862415.1 Chryseobacterium gleum
AAACTGATAAATGAAAAATAGAATATTCTCTGCACTGACCATTTTGGTTCCTTGTGTAATGCTTGTGTCTTGCGGAAAGGAGGAGCCTCAACCTACACCGCCTGTCAATGGAGGTGTAACGGCCCCATCCACCGCGTGGGGTAAGCTCATTGATGTGCCTCTGGTGGATGTTAGCCAAGACTTCGTGGGGAATCTTCAAAGCACATGCAGCGGTGTTTACATGGAAGTAAATTTGAATTCGGGGTCTTGGATTTACCGAATGAATTCAGGGAACGAAGAGTGGATTGAAACGCCGAATACAGAAACCTATTATTTCTGGGAGCCGCTCAATTACTATTATGAAAGCGATGACGAGTTCTCCTATTTCTATTCAGGGAATGTGACGAGTGGATTGATCAACATAAATACGGGTGATCCGTTCCAATTGTCTACCCCGCACCCGTTCGAATTTAGTGGGAATACACAAATGCTCATTGATAATTCCTTCTTAGCCACCACTTGGCGTTTAACATGGTCTGAAGTGCAAGTGAAACAGCCGAATGAGCTCAACCTGTTCAATACCTTGTTTACATTTCCTGAGGTGAGTCCTAACTATCGTGCGATAGCTGATCCAACGGAAAATTGCATTTGGTTGACGCGTGGAAATTCAATTATCTATCAGATATATTCTTCGGGTACCATAAACACTTGGGATGTTGCAGCCCTTACAGGCGTGCAAGGGAGCGTTGGCAAGATCGCCTTTTCCCATGCGCCAGATCATACGGATGTCTATTTTAAATTTGGCAATAGTTATATGCGCTTGGATGAGCGCACAACGTTGCAGACCTTATATACTGACCCGGTAGTAGGAGCAAATTCTTTTACAGTCGATAACAATTACCTCTATGCCACGGATGGTAAGAAGATCGATTTGACCTCTGGTGCGGTTGGGACTTTCATTCCGCCTTCGCCCGGTTTTGACGATATGGATTTGTATACCGACTACTTCAACAAGACGTTTTGGTTGGCGATGTCATTGGATCTAGAGGTGCTGAAAAACGATGGAGATGCCTTTATCTATAGTATATACAATAATCAAGTTTTTCGCATGCCGAAGACCCCATAGAGCGGGATTTCAATTTTACCAATCGTGATGGCTTGACTAATCAAAGGAATTTGAACTTGACAGATGAATAGTTCATTCCTCAATAAAATGTTTCAAAAAGGGAAGGGCAGACTCATCACTGCCGGCAGGCTTGTATGTGTTGACGATTCGAAGCGATGACCGTACTGCGTATTACCGGTTGGTGCCGATGTAGAATACAGATATCGTCAAGAGCACGAATGATTACTCACGGGCAATCGTTATCTCATCTGATGTTACACGGTTGCTTGCATTGCCTGCACGGTCGCGCAATTCAAAGGTGAGCTGGGTAGTTTCAATGGAGTCATTGCCCATGATGAATAAAGGACGAAGTACTACTTTCAAGCTACCTCGTGTGTGCAGCGTTTGCAAATCGGGAGTGAGTGGATCGATGTGATAGCCGTCTTGTTCCGCGAAACGTTCGTCGGCTACAAACAGGCTGTGTTCGTCAGGGTCGGTAGTGCCAATGTCGCCCTGATGGTCTTCATATCCAATCGTAACTTCAATTGCATTGTTATATTCCACGCATGAGGTTGAAGATATGCTTTTCAATTCGATAACCGGCGCTGCTGTTTCATGGTCCTTTTTACATCCGTAAATGAATACACCGGCGAGAAAGAAGTTGAAGTATATAGTTTGTTGTAGCGTCATGGTATTTGAAAGCTGTAGATGGCGTACCAAAAGGGAGAAGATCCGCCGTTGGGTATGAATGAATCGGCTCCTTGCAATCCGTCGTTTAGACGCAATCGCAAATAAACGGTTTGTCCTGCAAAGGGCGAGAAATCAATGACGGAACGCCTAGTGAATGGTGCGGTGCTTCCTCCAAAATCAAGACCGTATACAGCTAATGCGGGTTCAAAAGTTCCGCTTGCGACAGACTGAAAATCGGTGGCTGAAGTAGAGAGGTCCCAAGCTAACGTTTGGAAGTTAAATAGCCCTGCATTGTCGTCGTAGGGATAAATATAAATATCCGCTGAACCTCCGAATATAACATACGGTCCAATGCCTGAAAAGCCCGGTGTACCGCGCTGAAATTGGGTGGTAGTATTTCCGGGAGGAAATACCAGCATACCATAATTCATGGGCAGCAGGTTGGTATTCGCAGGAGGAGCAGGGTTGCCTGAAACATCCGGCGCACCGGCCATTATCCAACTCTTGATGGCGGCGATATACTCACTTTTCTTTTGTGGCCAGTCTGAGTTGTTTTCAACGGCAAGTGGCATTACACCGCTCGAGTTGGGAAGGAATCGCAGCAAGCGCTCATGAAGCAAGGAAGATGAGGTGTCGTATGGTACTACTCGGTAGCTGAAGTTATTGCTCAAATCATTGGCAATTACGGGGTGGTTCACCAAGGTGTTGTAGGCGCTGTTGAGCGTTCGAAAGTCGGGCTCAAAGGAGCCGTCATGACAGCCACTGTTGGCGCAGGTGGGCTTGAAAACCTGCTGGTAGAGATACGGGAAGGAGCCCACAGGGAATTCGGTAGTTGTTTCCTCCGTTTCGGGCTCTTGCACATCGGAGTAGGGATTGTAGCTTTCTTGCTTACATCCCATGATGAGCAAGAACGCAATGAATATGATGATCAGTCGCATGCGCATCAGATTAAATCAAAAAATGATTGAGCCAACGGATCAGTGTATCCGGCTTGTTGCACGGCTTCTTTCACGCCAAGCAAATCTGCCACAGTCATCATGGCGTCGCTCACCTGTCCGATGGCCGTTCCTTCACTTCCCAAGGTAAGGTTGGCCGGCACGGTGGGGCCTGCTAGCAAAGCAAAGATGCGCTTCGAGTTCTCATCGCTGTGGTCGAACGACACAAAACTGTTGCTGTCTACAATGGCATTGGGTTCGTCGTTACGGCCGCATTCGGGTATGCATATAAGGGTTGTGTTCCCTGCCATTCCGGGTATAGACTGAATGGTGTTCCACAGATGTCCCACTGCGTGGTCGGCTCTGTGCATGGCTTTGATGTAGGAGGTGAAGTTGTTGTGGCACGCATCGACATCATTCAAGTTGACGCACAAAAATGCCGGCTTAAACCACTTCAATACTTCCACTGCATAGCCCATGCTGAAGGTATCTCCACTGTCTGTTGCAGGAGGTAGGTCAATAGTGCCTGAGTTGGTGCGATCGTTCATCTCCTTCATGAACAGTTTGATGTTTTCTTTTTCTTCGGTTGTATTTCCCAGCGCATCCAGCTGCTGGTCGGTCATGGAGAAATTGGAGTCGAGAAAACTCTTCAACCGAAGCATCGGAGACCATTCACTCTCGGGGTGATAGGTCTTCATGTCACCTATGTAGGTTTGGCTGTTGGGGTGAAATGTAATGGTAGGGGCAAAAAAGTTAGCCCCGTAGCGAATGCCGTAATCGGGATGAGAACTGTAATTCAGCAAGGGGATTGAACCACCCACACTGTTTCCTACAAACCAAACATCGCTTGCCGCATAACCGCCGTGCCTGCGCAGGTATTCGAAAATAGTGGGTGCAACAGGTCGTATGCGAAGACCTTGACCTACGGGGTCGGAGCCTTGCAAAATAGAGTTGAGAGCGCCGTAGTGTCCCGTATTGAAGGCTCGCACTTCATTGAACAGAGTTCCTTGCGCTTGCAAGGGTGTGGTCAAAATCGATGGAATGGCAACACTCCCGTCGCCTGTACCATATAGTATTTGAGAATTCGGCGGCGTTCCGCTGAGCATGTTGTAGAGCAGGTTTCCTTCGGCTGTTGCGCCGGGTTGCGCATCGGCTAGGTAGCGTTTGCCCGCCGATTCTTGGTGACGAACCCCACCAGCAAACATGACCAGCACAACGTGTTCGCCCGAGCGGTTTCCGGTCGAGGCAAACAATCGACCCGATGGCAGCAGCGTAGGTGCTAGAGTGGCGCCTGCAACTGCAAGCCCCGACTTTTTTATGAAGTCTCTCCGATTGGTCATGCGCTTAATAAAATAAGTATTCGTTCGACAAGGCAAAAGCGAAATAAACAAGCTCCGGTGTGAATTCCGGCTGCAACTCGATGAATTGGGTTACCCACGCTTTTTCCGCAGCACCTGGGAGTCTCAAGTAAAAGTTCTTATAGGTCTCTTCAACAAAAGCACCCACGTTACCCCGCATTTCTTCCATACTTGGCAATTGCACATCGGGCGAATTGAAGAAATTCGCTATTACTACTTCGCGCGCCAACAGTTGGTCGCCAATGCTGGTAAGAATGGTTGAAAGTGCGCTGAGATAATCTTCGGTAGGAGCGGTTTGAAACAGCCCGGTATATAGGATGTTGATGAATTGCTCGTTGGTTTTGAGTTTCGTTTTGCTGCTGTTATCGGCAAAAAGAAGCGGTGTCTCCAATTCGAAAACATCGTCCGATTTGCGGCAGGCTTGCAGCAATGCCGCTGCGGCTGCCGCAGCAAACGCCGTCGCTTTTGGCGAAAACGTGTTAGGGGTTGAGTCCTGCATATTCATCATTCGAAAGAATTTGTTGTAGAAACGCGTTGAAATCGTTGGAGGCCGACCAATAAGCAATACCGGAGACCAGTTCATTTGTGTCGGGTTCACGGATGTAATAGGTTCGGTAGAACCAACGCACCAGCCCTTCTTTGAATTCTGTCGATTCAACAAGCACATCGAGCATCTCGGATTTGCTCGAAACGTTTTGTTGGAAAAGCATTCCCGGACCGTTGTATTCCACTGCGGCATACAATTGCTCATACTCTTGGTCGGTAGGATAGCGGTAGAAATTTTGATCAAACGCGGCGTGTATGAAATTAAAAACGCCCATATTCAAATCGTCATAGATTGAATTGAACATCATCGCTTTTGCGCTTACGGCATAATCGAGGGGATTGCTTTCCCAGTTAACTGCCATGTTGCGAATTCCTATGATTTTTTGGTATTCCAGTAGGGTAAGTTTATACGCCAAGGCATCGCCTAATATGAATGCCTGTTGGGCCTGTGAAAACCAGAAGTTGGCTTCTTGCTGTATTTCATCGTTGTTCAACCCATCTAGGTATCGGGCCTTCATATCGACATACACCTTGTTGAGGTACTCTGCCTGATAGAGCGTATCGGATTGCAATTCATGGATAAACGCTCTTCTTGTTTCTACGGAGAAATTGTCACTTTCAAGCAAGCCAACAAAACCGCTCAGCTCCGTTTCAGTGGCCGCTCGCCCAAGCAAATCAATAAAGCAACGATTCACATACTGTTCAACGGTTAGCGTGGAAACCTCAGCGTTCGGTGGAATAGGGTTGTTGGGGTATATGTTTTCCTTCTTGCAAGAATCCAG
>CAMAYP010000152.1 GCA_945862415.1 Chryseobacterium gleum
TAATTCAACAAGCAAAGTCATCCATCATACTCATCGACAACTACATCGACCATACCGTGTTACTGCAACTCGCCAAACGCAAGGAAAGGGTGACCGCCACCATTTACACGGAGCGCATTCCGGATGCTCTGCGCTTGGACCTGGAAAAACACAACGCGCAATACCCGCCAATCAACATTCACCGCATTCAACACGTCCACGACCGCTTTCTCATCATCGACGAACAAGAGCTCTACCACATCGGTGCGTCCATCAAAGACCTGGGCAAAAAGTGGTTTGCGTTTTCACGGATGGACAGTTTGGTGGGTGATGTGCTTCATAGAATGGAGAAAAGGGTTGCGAGATGAGGTCAATCCTACCCTATTCACTGTCTCATCACAAGGCATAACAAGAATACTTTATTGGTTTTTTATGTCGGCAATGCTGCAGAGTTTCGCAGCATGGAGCGCACACTCTCTTCCGCCATTGAAAATCGAATATTCACAATTCGGGGAAAACAGGTTATGTTCGATCGCGACCTTGCGAAACTATTCGATGTTCAAGCAAAAGCCATGAATCAAGCGGTTAAGCGCAATGCGAAACGATTCCCCGAGGAGTTTATGTTTCAGCTTGATGCACATGAATTTGCCGAATGGAAGTCACAAATTGTGACTTCCAAAAGTGATAATATGGGGCTTCGAAAAAGAAGCTTTGCGTTCACCGAACAAGGAATAGCTATGCTTTCGACTGTTATTCGAAGCCCCATTGCCATCGAAGTTAGTATACGAATAATGAACGTATTCGTGACATTGCGACAACAAGCCCTTGCAGTTCAAATCTATGACTCCCGATTTCAATTAATCGAAAACACCCTCTCCAGGCATGAACAAAACTTTGAGAACTTGTTCACTCGACTTGAAAAACATCAAATGCCCAAACACGGCATCTTCTTCAACAACCAAATCTTCGATGCCTACGTTTTCTTCAACGAATTAATTCAACAGGCAAAGTCTTCCATCCTCCTCATCGACAACTACATCGACCACACCGTTTTACTGCAACTCGTCAATCGTAAGGAAAGGGTGACCGCCACCATTTACACAGAGCGCATTCCGGATGCGCTGCGCTTGGACCTGGAAAAACACAACGCGCAATACCCGACCATTTCCATTCACCGCATTCAGCATATCCACGACCGATTCCTCATCATCGACGAAAAAGAACTCTACCACATCGGTGCGTCCATCAAAGACCTGGGCAAAAAGTGGTTTGCGTTTTCACGGATGGACAGTTTGGTGGGTGATGTGCTGCGCCAGATTTCGAAGGAGTAACTTGTGCTGAGCGAAGCTGAAGCAGGGTGAGAGATCAAGTGCGAATACCTCGTCCTTCGCCCCTAGCCCTTCATTCGTTATATCCGAATAATTCACTAATATTGAACCTGCCATTCAATCCTACAAAAACATGAAAAAAATTCTTCTACCACTTTTCTCCTTCTTGTTTTTGCACGCTTCGGCCCAGCTGGAAGTCGATACAACGTTGACACCGCAACAGGCGGTTGAAGATATTTTCTTGTCGAACGGCATTTTCATCTCCAATGTGACATGCAATGGAGTTGCGGCAAATTCACTGAACGCCGGTGTAGGAACATTCCAATCGAATGGCTCTGGATTGGGAATCGAATCAGGATTGATCCTGTCGACCGGAGAGGCCATCGGAGCAGAAGGCGATATTCTTTTGGGTTCGACTGCAAACGCTGTGACCAACGGAATACAAAACGATACGGACATTGCACTTCTGGTAGCAGGACAGAGCTATGACGGTGCCATGTTGGAGTTTGATTTCATCGCTACAGGCGATTCGATGGATTTTGTCTATGTCTTCGGATCGGACGAGTATGAAGAATTCGTTGGCAGTGCCTTCAACGATGTATTCGGTTTTTTTGTGAGCGGCCCCGGCATAAGCGGGCCATTTTGGAATAGCGCAGTGAACATTGCGCTTATACCGGGCACAAACGATCCTGTGGCTATCAACTCGGTGAACTCCTTCGTGAACTCACAGTATTTCGTGGTGAATACAGGGCAAATTCTAGCCCAGTATGATGCCTACACTACCCCACTTCACGCCTCCATTGGCGGGCTGCAGATTGGAGAAGCCTATCACATCAAGCTAGCCATTGCCGACGTGAGTGATTCAATGCTTGATTCAGGCGTGTTCCTTTCAGGCAATAGCTTCGTGCAGGCTTGTACCGACGGTTCAAGAGCAGAAGATTGCCTGCTCTGCGAAATCATGGGGCATGTGACCTATACCGAAGAATGCGGCACGCTCATTCTCAACAACACGTCGCAAATCAATCTTGCAACTACCGCATGCCGTTATGAAATTGGTGAAGACGTTGTGTTACCGAGTTGCGATGGCAACCTCGAATACACGTTCGAAGCACCGGGAACCTATACCATCAAACTGATTTACGAGGTGGATCAATTCTATTCCACCTTTACCATTGGAGATGTGTATGTGAGCACCACGCCGCCAGCGCAACCTGTCATCCAACAAAATGGTACTACCCTTTCGGTTTCGAATGTTGAACCCGAAGCGAGCTATCAGTGGTATCTGAACGGCACTGCCATTGAGGGCGCAACCGGTCAGACCTATGACGCCAATGAATCCGGAGCATACCAGGTTACAGCTGTCAACGGATGCTTGAGCACCTCTTCTACCTTCAACGCAATCATCAGTGGCTTGCAAGAATCAGCGCAGCACACGATGCTCATTTACCCCAACCCTGCAGAGGACATGTTCACCGTTCAATACGCCGCGGGTACTGAGCAGATTCAAATCCTCGACCTGGCAGGAAGAACTGTATTTGCATCGGCCACCAACGGTAAGAACTCAGAAAGCATTACCCTATCGCCGGGAGTCTACACCGTTATCACACGCAACCATGCCGGCGCAATCAATGGTATTGAGAAAGTGATTGTGCGGTAAGTGCGAGTGGCGAATGGCGAATGACTAGTGACTAGTGACGAATGGCGAATGGCGAATGGCGAATGGCGAGTGCTTCCCCTCTCAACCAGCCCCGTAGGGGCCAAATATTACTAGCCCCGTAGGGGCAAAAACATCCCTAGGATAAAAAATCCACAATGGGCGAAAAGCCCCGGAGTGGCGGAACAAAAGAAGTACAAATTACAAAGTAAGAATTACGGTCAAGGCGTGCCTCATGTTCAAAGGCAGAGGTGCCCGATCAAGAAAATTCTCCTTGGCAACATTTCCAGCTTTTTCCCGAACTTATTGCCAACTTTTGGCAACACTTTTTCTTTTATCTTGAAAATATTGCCAAACAATAAAGCGCTAACTCCAAGTTGACCGCGGTTAATACAGTATCAGAAACACAATTAGAATGAGATTTGGGAAGCCTCAAAAATCGCCTCGGCGCGCGAGCAAAGCAGAAGGCCACCCTCCGTTAAAAAACTCAGAAAAACCGCGGGTTGGATTAAGCAGGGTAAAATCAAACCGCCATTATGCCGACAACCTATGGGGGATGAATAAGATTCTTAGAATGGGAGTCACAAATTGTGACTCCCAATTACAGGGATTTAACGAGTAGAGCCCGCGTGATGTGATCATCGTTTCAGGGCCATTAACCAACGCAACCGAAACGTCTCGATGACAAAATTCTTCCTGCTTTTGCTGAGTAATTAACGAATGCATCCAAAAACAAATCTTGCCTTTTTACCAAATCACGCACTTTAATTACCATTTCAGTAAATTGTTGCGGATCACCCTCAATAATACAGAAATTCCACTCGGTGTCCGGGTCAATAAGAAATGTCCTCAATTTCGAGTTTTCATTCTTGATTGAATCATGACCATCTTCATCTTCTATTATTTGAACTACATCAACAGTTAGATAGAATTCCCCATCCTTTAAGAATACATCCTTAATAATTGCATCATCCCCATTTCGCTCCTCCAAACACAACTGCTGACCATATACCTGAATAGTCATAATTGGAAAGAAAATAATTAGCAAGGCCTTCTTAAGTAAAGGTGTATTTTTCATTCAATATATTTAAGCGCCTCTGTTAATTCTTATTGAATTGGAGTAAGCACAGGATAATCAATGATTACATCAACTTAACTCAATCCCAATGACACGGGATTAGCAAAGCGCATCCGCGCGATGGGAGCTCAATGATCAATCTCTGACACAACGAATTGTTCCACCATCACCAATATCGTAAGGGTCTCGCTCTATATCATTATCATCCAACTCATGCGAACGCGCCCATGCCTCATCTATTAAATTAGATGCGACATCAGATGTCCAAAAAATAGCACCTTCGCCAAAATCCTGATCGTTAAAATCCCAGTCAGGACTGGAATTTCTATTGCCCGCCAATAAAATAGAAAAACCAGATGAGTTTGTTCCCTGTGCAGGATTCTCAGACACACTAACAAGCGCTGAACCCGCAGTGTTGGGCCAATTTTCATCTTCGAGTGATGGGCTCGAAGGGTCAAGATAAATTATCAAATCACTCCATTCTTGATCGCTTGAAACATGCCAACCGATTGGACATACATTTCTTGCGTCAGTAATTACACGGTGGTTGTATAGTTTGCCGTATGGACAAGCTTTGGCAACCTCATTATTGGGATAACACCAGGCTCCTGATGTAGTGGCATCCCATTCATCAGCATCCTGAATCTCAGGGATTGAATCACCATTTCGGTAGATGGATGTATTCAAATTCTCAGCCATCCACTCCTGTTCACCTATTACAACCGTCTTGTAAGTATTTCCATCTTGATCGGTCATGGTGCCGTAGGTTATGGTTGCATTATGTACATTTTGCTCTCCGCATGAATGAGCCGCTGCGGGTGCGTTTCCGCCTCCATTGTTATTGCTACTATTGTCATCCGATGGGCTATTATCGTCATCCTTCTTACAAGAGATAACAGCCAGAGAAAAGACTAGGAACATTGAGCTAAGTAATAACGTTGATTTCATATAGGACTTTAAAATAATTTTTGCGCGAAAAGTAATTTAACTCGAGCAAATATAGCGTTCTTGGTTCAACTAAAGATTGATCAAGAACCACCAATCACACATCGCTAGCTAATTTAATCTCTGACGCCGCGGAAGCTTCTGTCGTCCCATCCAATGACGCCAGTTTAGCGGATTGCAACCCGCCCCGCAACTCATGTTCGTAAATACTCACGCTGAATATCCTATCGAATGGTAAAACAACTGCCTGAATCCGCAAGGTCTTCACACTTATTACACTCCACACTGCGATAAGAAGTTTCGTTACTAATCTCTTGGACGCGGGTTTCCCGACTCTTGAAATCATGAAAATGACAGACCACAAGAAAGCAACCACAATCGAGAAATATGTAAACCC
>CAMAYP010000153.1 GCA_945862415.1 Chryseobacterium gleum
ATGTCGATGACTGCACCTCCTGCAGCTGCTCAAATGGCAGAGAAAGAGTCGTTAACCTCTGTGCAGTCCACATCCAAAAAGATAGTGACCGCAGAAACAAAGGCGCTCGGAAAAGCCAATCGTAAAAAGCTACGCAACCCAGAGGTTATGAAGCTGTCGCAGTCCAAAAAACTGAAGTCACTTTTGCGCAGCGAGTAGTTGCATTTATTGCTTGTTCACTAGCAAAAGTTTCCGCCAATCGTTATTGATCAGAAGTGTCTGGCTGCGAAATGAACGCTGCGCATAGAGCTCGGTCTGATCGTCGTAATGGCGGCTCAACACATGGCCGCTTTGTCCGCTGGGTGTAATGTTCAACCCGTTTTCTACATCCGCAAAATCGACCATGGTTCGCATTTGTGATCCCAAGAAAACTTTTGCGTAGCTGGTACTATCGAGGTAGAAGCCCGACTGGTGTATGGTTTCATTGCCGCCCCAAACCTCATGTTTGCTGATATTGAAAAGCGGCCGGAACAGAGCTACCTCGCCCAGCGGATGCTTCAGTTCAAGCGAAGCGGAGCGGCTCCACTTCCATTGCTGTGGATTGCTTCCGAAGGTTTCGCTCAACTCGTTGTATGTTTTATCGAATGCTATTGCAAGCACTTCTGCCTGTGTTTCGCGAGTGGAAGTATGCACGTTGTCCCACCAAATGCTTTCCGGATTTTCATGAAGCACTTTGAGGGTACGTTGAAATTGATGCGTGGTCAGAAATAGCGAGAAGAGGTTTGCGCCCATTTCATCTTCCATGGCGAATCGGGTGCTGTGATAAAGCATGCGATTAAAAACAGTGGGAGCAACCAACTCCGGATTGTACTCACCATCCCATTCAAGCATCGGTTTGAGTTGAGCGAAGCGTGCATCGTTTTGCAGTGATGACGATTCTAAGATTGTGAGCCACGATTTCAGAATAGACTCATCTACTTCGCTTCTGCAGTCGTTGATAAGCGACCTCATTTTTTCGAGCGTCCATTCATTTTCGGGCTTCAGCAGTGTTTGAATGCGGTCGGCTCTGTATTGTGGTTTGTAATAGCCCGGGTAGTGAAGCGCAGGGTGGTTGCTGTCCGGAGAGTATTTCCGCAAGTCGTCGGGCCAGTCGTTGGCGCTGTATATGTAACCGTGTTCGGGGTCGATGCAGCGGGGATTCATTTCAAAAGGGTAGTAGCCTTGCCATTCGTTGGCGGCACTGCTCCCATCGTGAATGATCCGGCTGTTCATGGTTTGCGGACGTTGGGTCAGTTTTGCTGCTGCCCACCAGGCAATGTGTCCGTCAGCATCGCCATAGTTTACGCTCAAACCCGGCGCATGAATGCGGCTGACGCCCTTTTCGAAATTGGCCAGGTCGTGAGCAGTATTCATCTGCCAAAGGGCTTCCAGGTTTTGGTTTTCCAGTTGTGTATAGGTCCATTTTACCGCAATGGGTTTATCGGGCATTGACTTGAAAATGTCATTGATGATCGGCCCGTGCCGCGTTACACGCACTTGAATGGTGGTGTCGGCAGCGCCTTTCACACGTATCGTGTAGTTCTTTTGAGCGCATGCTTCGAAGTTGCCTTCGTACAGGAAAAGTGTACTGTCGCCGGGCGAGGGTTGCTCGGCATAGAAGTCCATATCGTCGTTGAGCAGCATGGTGACTCCCCACGCTTTGTATCGGTCGCGACCAACCATGGCGAAAGGCACGCCCGCCAGGTAGTGGCCATACATTTCAAACTCGGGCGATTTCAGGTGCGCTTCATACCAGGTTTGCGGAATCATATACCCGATGTGTGTGTCGTTGCTTACAATCACTTTTCCCGACGCTGTTTTGGATCCGCTCACCGCCCATGCATTGCTGCCGTTGAGTGTAGCAAAGGGCATGATGGCTTCAGTAGCGTTGAAGGTTTGTGCCAGGCCAAGCAATGATTCAAAGTAAGCCGAGTCGTGCGGGGTAGTTGGGATAGCCGATTCGTTGGCGTGAAATAGCCCCATTCCTTCCAGATGCTCTGCTGTAAACTGTTTGGCTATGTAATCGATTACCGGTTCTGTTTTCTGTGCCATACCAAAGTTAAAGGCCATGGCACCGGTTATATAATAAAGGTCGACGGATTGAAAGGTGCGTTTAGGAATGCCGATGATGCTGAATTCCGGTGGAGTAGGCCCATGTTCAATATAATAATTCACACCGGCTATATACGATTCTATTGCCTCGTACATGGGAGTGCCCCGCTGCATTTCGAGGCGAGCCGCAGAGGTTTCTGCGTATTCTTTCATACCCAGGCTGAGGAATGTGCGATCCACCTTTATCATGGGCTGGCCGATGATTTCAGCCAGTGTGCCGCTTCCTGCTCTGCGCATCATCTCCATCTGGAAGAGGCGTTCTTGCGCATGCACATAACCGAAGGCCATGAAGAGATCGTGGTTGTTTTCCGCTTCAATGTGCGGCACGCCGAAGTCGTCGAAGTGAACAGTTACAGGCTGTTGGAGAGCGGGCATTGAAATATTGCCTTCGTATTGAGGAGCCGAATGCTGAAGCCAGATGTAACCGGCCACCGTCAACACGATAAGCAACGATAAGACAACGAGTAAAATTCGTTTGAGCATAACAGAATGAGTTGAAGTGGCCAATATACTGCTAGCTCAATGCCAACGGCTCACATTGATCATGCGCTATGGAATGTATATCCCGAGTCGAATGGCCTCAGCCACGAGGTGCATCGCGTTGCGTGCCTCAAAATGCGTAATCAGTCGAGCGCGGCACAAGTCGATTGTGTATTTGGACAGATTCAGGCGTTCAGCGATTTCTTCGCTGGTTAGCCCTTCACACGTCATGCCGAGCACGGTGTGGTCTCTATCTTTCAGCTCTGCGAAGATGGATGGTTTCTCTTCACCATTGGCCTGTTCAGTCTGCACCTCTTGCAAGATGGAGAGCGTAATCTCGTCGGCCGCATGAACGCCTCTGTAGTAAACGTTGTAGATGGCGTCGATGAGTTGTTCTGCGGCGGTATCTTTTGTAGCATATCCATGGGCCCCAAGACGGAACATTTCACGAATCATACGTTTTTCGTTGAACATCGACAAAATAAGTACCTTGATTCGCGGGAATTTTTTCCGCAGTTGCATCAAGGTCTGAGGGCCATTCATGTCTGGCATTTGCAAGTCGAGCAGAATGACATCAACAGGCATGGTGTTTAGTTTCTCAAGCAACTCCCGCCCATTGGATGCATCGCCAACTACCTTAATGCCTTTTCCGCGGCTCAACTGCGATATGATACCATCGCGCATGAGTGGGTGATCGTCGACCACGATAACATGAATCTGGAGTTTTCTTTTCGGAGTGTCCATAGTCATTCGTTTTGTGCCTTTGGAAGGAGCGTCAACTTCGATGTATCGATCGAAACATCCACCGTTGAATGGGTATCGGAACGATGGTAGTTTAAATCGGCGTGCAGAATTTTCGCGCGATAGTCGATGTTTTTTAACCCCAGCGATTTTCCGGTTTGCAGCATGCTCTGAAATTCTTGCTGCCCCATGCCTGCGCCGTTGTGAACGAACCCAATTTTCAAAGTGTCAGCTGTAGTAACAAGTTGAATGGATATTTCTGTTGGTTTTCCGTGCCGTAGTATGTTGGAGTAAATCTCTTGAGCGAGTCTATACAGGTGAATGGTGGTTTCTTCAGGAAGTTGCTCGGGTTGCCATTGCAATGAATCGCTGTATTTTATTCGTACCCCGGGAAGTTCATCCGATTCATCGGCCAGCGATTGTAAGGTGCGAGCCAATCCGAAATTGATTAGAAAATAGGGCACGAGCTCTTGCGAGGTGCTGCGCACCGAGTCAATACTCTTGCGTGTAAGATTCGAGGCGCGATTGAGAATTTCGGCGTTTTCCGGGGTGGCTTGGCTATTCGATTTTTCCAGCATGTGCAACAATACATGCAAGTTTCCTCCCACCTCGTCGTGCAGAAACCGCCCAATGCGTCGCATTTGCTCTTCTTCTGCGGATGCAATCGATTTGAGTTTTTCCATTTCCAAATTTTCCATTTGTAACTCATGGATTTTGTCGCGCTGAAGCACGATTTCACGGTTACGGACATGCGACGAATAGATAATCCAAGAGATTACACCAACCCCAATGAACATCGACAAAAAACAAATCAGGTATATTTTTTCAATTTCCATAATTGCCAGGAAAAAAGAAGGTATTTAACAGTGACCGATGTGCCGACAAAAGAATAAGCCATAGTAAAGATTGTTGGGAGGTCCAAGAATAGCGTGGAGTAGCCAACAAATAGGCTTATCAAGCAAAAAGATTCTGTTATGACAAAAACCAATGCTATTACTGACCAGGGATCATTATTAAAGCGTTTCCCCTCGTGATGATGCACACGGTCGTTGAGAATCATAACACCGGCAAAAACCGAGAAAAAAAATGGATAATACGAGTGAGGACGATATTGCTCTCCCGAAATCGTAAACTCCGGAGCTATCGATGCAATTGAAACAATCGCAAAAGCCCATATGGTTCGCACCCGGTGCTTCTTCTCCTTGAGAATACTCATTACAAAGGGGAATAGAATAGCCAGTGTGATGAGAGATGAATAATAGAAAAAAGAGTGATTGTGTATTCTAAACTCGGACATTCTAGTTCCAATATTGCCTCTAGTGAAATCGATTGTGATATACAGCGTCAACCAAAGCAGCGAATTAGACTGTATTTTCAACCAAATAGAAAAAGCTACAATCATGCTGCCCAATTCTGCAGTTAACGATAGCCAAGAAAAAGCCTTTATCAAATCCATCTAGCTGTAACTAGGAATTCAACGGGTTGGATGAGCTGCATATAGAGGGGCAGGGTGTCAGATGATCGATGATCACTCCTTTTTCCATGTCTTGCTCATTGCTATCGGCGCCCACCAAAACAAGTTCCTGTTCGCCGTTTTTATCGAGACCAAAGTAGATACGCACGCCCATGCAGCCGGTTTGGTTGATAATATCGAGCAAGCGATTGCGTCCTACAAAAAGAGCCAATCGATCGCCCGGTGAAATGGTTGCGCGGTAATTGGCAGTTAAATCGGCAGCATCAGCAAGTGTAATTGGGCTGCCTTCGTTTCCGTTGAATGACTTGGTCATTGTTTTCAATTAGAGTAGCCCCAAACATACACTCGGATCGTTTCCCTTTGCATGTATACGGCAGTTTCATGAAATCCATGTAAAATAGGCATTGTTATTATTTTCATCTATACTCGATAAACATTGGTGTGTAGAGCGT
>CAMAYP010000154.1 GCA_945862415.1 Chryseobacterium gleum
AGATTTCTGATTTCGCAGCACTCTCCAAAGACGCGCCAAAGGCACTCGAATTGTATCCGCTGGTGCCCGAATTTTACTACTTCAATGGCCTTGCACAGCAACAACAGAAGAACCCGGCGAAGGGGGTAGATGCTTTTAATTTGGGAAAGGAGTTGGTGGTCGATAATCCGATTTTACTGAAACGTTTTTATGCAGCGCTTGGGGAGTCGTACAATGCGTTAAAGCAATACGAAAAGTCGGATGCAGCGTTTGAAGAGGCGTTGCGCATTGACCCTGCTGATGTGTTTGTGATGAATAATTACGCCTACTACCTGGCGTTGCGCAAGGCGAAGCTGGACATTGCCGCGAACTTGTCGGCACGTTCCAATGAGTTGCAACCCGGCATGGCTTCCTTCGAAGACACCTACGCATATGTGTTGTTCCGTCAGGGGAAGCATGAAGAGGCATTGGTGTGGATGAAGAAGGCGATGGCACACGGTGAAGTTTCAGCTGATATGCACGAGCACCTGGGCGATATACTTTTTCATTTGGGCAAAACCGATGAAGCGGTGAACGAGTGGAAGCAAGCTGCGGCCAAGCCTGGAGCTAGTGCTAAAGTGAGTGAGAAGATGAACCAACGACGTTATATCGATTGAGAACGCACAACAGCATATCTCTCACCGATGTTCCCGGTAAGGACGCGCTGCTGCGCGTCCACCGTCTGATGAATCGGTCGGCTGTGTTGTTTTTAATCGCGGCACTCACCATGGTGCTATCTGCCTGCAAATCCACTGAGCGTGCGGCAAAAGAAAAGGCTGTCAAGAATAGAACTGCAGGCTTTGTGCTGAAGCGCTACAATGAAGCGCGATTCGATTATGACTGGTTGGGCATGAAGGTAGATGCCGATTTCGGAACGGAAGAGGAATCAAGCGGATTCAAGGCGACCATTCGTATGCGTAAGGACAGCCTGATTTGGGTTTCTATAACACCCGCACTGGGCATCGAAATGATCCGCGTGATGATTACTCCCGATAGTTTGAAGTACCTCTCGAAGATTCCGGATAATAAGTTTTATTACCTCGGCAATTTCGAAGATGTAAATAAACTTGTAGGCACTGCGTTCGATTTTGAGATGCTGCAGCAGTTGCTCGTGGGCAACGCAATAGGCCTGGAGAAAGATGAAAGGCGTTTCCGCAGCGAAGTAGATGGCGACGATTACTTGCTCATTTCGAAGTATCGACGCAAGGTGCGCCGTGTGGTAGGTGTTGACGACCGAAAACTGGAAAGCGACACGATACTCGTTAACCCTGATGATCCGCGCTTCCAGCGTACCATGCGCAAAAGCGAAGACGCTGACGATCTAATTGTTTCGCGTTATTGGTTTGAAGCGGCACAATTCCGATTGGTGAAATCAATCTTCAATGATTTGTTGCGACAGCGCACGTTAGAGATTTCGTACAATGACTTCCGTTCAAGTGAAGAGCAATTTTACCCGGCGAAATGTCGTTTGACGATATCGGGTCCGGAGGTGAAGCAGATTTTGAATTATGAAATAACCAAGTTAGCGTCGGGTAAGTCATACGATTTTCCGTTTGAAATCCCTTTAGAATACCCACGAAGAGACACTTTGTAAATGGCTATGGAAAGGCAAATACAACGATCGAATGCGCTGTGGCTCACACTGGCCATGGTACTTTTTTTCTTGCTTGCGGTGCCCGTATGGCAAGGAGTTGCACAATCGAAAAAGGATTTGCAAAAGCAGCGCGACGACATCAATGGCAAGATTGAGCAAACGAAGAAGATGATTCGCGACTCTGAGCGCCAACAGAAATCGACCATTCGTCAGGTGCAACTGTTGAATGAGCAATTGGCGTTTCGCGAGCAATTGATCGGCAACCTCAACAACGATATTCATGTGATAGATGGTGAGATAAAGCGCAAGAATAACTACATCGGCGAGATGGAAAGCCAAGTGGATCAAATGAAGCAGGAGTATGGCCGCATGATCTACAATGCGTTTCGTCAACGAACGAGTTACGACAAACTCATGTACATATTTGCTTCTGCCGATTATCACCAGGCCTACAAGCGGTTGAAGATGACGCAACGGTATGCTGATGCAAGAAAGAAACAGGCGTTCACGATTCTTGGTAAGCAAGAGGAGATTAAGTCGAGTGTGGATGAGTTGGAACGCGACAAGGATAGTAAGGCGCAGTTGGCTGATGCGAAGGAGCGCGAGCGCCGTGAGGTGGAGGCCGACAAAAGCGAGCAGCAGCTGCGATTGCAAGCCTTGAAGAAGGAAGAGTCGAAGTTGCGCAAGCAGCAAGACAAGCAAAAGGCCGATCGCGATAAACTGACGGCGCGCATACAATCTGTTATCGCGGAAGAGATTCGCAAGGAGAACGAGAAGAAAATGGCCGAGGAGAAGAAGGCTGCTGCAGCTCTTGCAGCGAAGGAGGCGGCAGCTAAGAAGGCATCAGCCTCAACAGCAACTACGGGAACAACCGCAACTACAACCGCAAAATCTACAACTGCAGCGGCTCCAGCTGCTGAAACGGCCAAGAAGACAACTACTATAGCCTTGGCACCCGAGACAGTTCTCGTAAACAAAGACTTCGAAAAAAACAAAGGTGGTTTGCCTTGGCCTGTGAGCGCGGGTGTTATCACATCACACTTCGGCACACATGCGCACCCTTCGTTGGCGCAGGTTACCATTAACAACAAGGGTGTCGACTTCACGACCGATAAAAACGCTTCTGCTCTCGCTGTATTCAGTGGGAAGGTGACATCGATCTTCAACATACCGGGTGCAGGTCAAAACGTGATTGTGACGCATGGATCTTACAAGACGGTTTACTCAGGTTTGGAAACAGTGTCGGTGAAAATTGGCGACGCGGTTTCTGCCAAGCAAAAGTTGGGTACCATCATGAACGATGGCGAAGACTATACACTGCACTTCGAAGTGTGGAAAGTGGGTGCTGAGGCGGGTGCGGCTCAGAATCCGGAGTTATGGATTAAGAAGCGTTAGGGGAGTTGAGTCTCCCTTGAGTATTAGACACAACCCAAAAAGTAATAAATTTGGGTTGGATTTGATGATCATAACCCAAACTCGAACAGTAATGAGTGATTGACGGGTGTTACCACTCCAAATGGATGTTGAAACAAAAGCGGTTTTAAAAAAGGCTGCCGAAGCTCACCGTTATTTGGCTGAGTTGAAGGGCGCTGCGCTTTCCATACCAAATCAGCACGTACTTATTGATACACTGTCACTTCAGGAGGCGAGAGAAAGCTCTGCAATCGAAAATATCATTTCCACTTTCGATGATATTTACCAATCCAACTATTCGTCTTCGTCGTTTGCTTCGCCGGCACGGTATGACGGCCACCACTCAATCAGCGTCCTCCGCCACATACTCAAAGCCGATTTAATCTGAGGAATATCCATCTAAATTTGGACATACCAAATCCCCACTGCCATGAACAAATACTACCAACTCTTACTGCAATCACTGGTATTAATTGCAGCGTTTGTGATTCCGCAATCCTGGAATGCACAAACATTTCGAAATACCTACGCCCACCTGAAGCCGGAGGATCATGCGGCAATGATCAAGAATATTTCGGGTCATGGGTATATTCAGGTTTCAACAACGACAACTGCGACATCAACGGACATTCGTTTGCTCAAGATCAATTCGGCAGGCGTTGTGGTTGATGATTTTGTCAATGTAACAGGCGCGGTCAATGAGCACGCGCTGGACATATGCATAGGCAACAATGACTCTTACGTCATTTGTGGCTATGAAACGGTGGGCGGTATTGATAAGGGTTTTGTAATGGAGGTGGATAGTTCGTTCACATTTTTGAATAAGGTTTACATCGAACTTACGCCCGGTATTCACACTCCCGCCCTTCGAGTGATTAATTCGGCGTTCTTCGAAAAGAACAACCCAAATCCAACCCCATACTGGCCTGGTGATCCTATACCCGGATATCTTGTCGTTGGATTTGAAGCTGTCGGATATGGCACTACACAGGCCAAGAGCGGCTATGTGTTGAAGCTGTCCAATACGCTGGGGATTTCGTGGCAGCGAAAATTTGATTCTCCGGTTGGGCCAGGAGGCGAGGACTGGGATATGTGCTCCAATGCCAACTGGATGTGGGTTGGCCCCCTTGGTTATCTGGTTGGTGGATCTTCTACCGCGCCAAGCGGAGCGCAGTGTGCCATGGTTGCACTATTGGGGTTGAACGGAAGTGTTGTTTGGTCGCAGCGGTACACAGACAGTAATGCTCCCGGCGACTTTTGTGTTTCGGCGGATGGTGCTTTCGACGATGCTGAATTTGAGTTTTATCATTTAGCGAATTTCTCCACCAGCAGAAGTGGAGCAATTATAGCTTTCAATCAAAGTACGGGTGCAATCAACACTTCGCGCACGCGTTATTTACAGGCTGCAACTAATGATTATTACGCCTATGAGTTTGCCTCGAGCTGTGCTTCACAAACCATTTACATATCAGGATTTGGCCACAATCAAACAGCAACTCAGGGACAGGGCTATTTTCCATACGTAATTCGTTATGATAAAAACACCCCAACGGTTGATACATGGGGCCCCAGGTTCGCCTATCCTGTGCAATCGACACTGTACAATCCGCCGAGCACGATTTTCTCGCCGTTTTCGACAACAGCACAACCAAGGATATATTACCCCAAACACCTGGCTTCGAGGCAATTGAATATTTGGGCTGTTTCTTCATACGAAGACAATGGGGCAACTGCGGAAACACATATCATTCGTCCGCATTTCGATGGCAAAGACTCCTGCAGCTACATCGACCCCGGTATTCAGCCTATTCCTATCAGTATTCTCACGTATCCTCTAAATACTTCGCTTGGCAATTACAGCGTCACTCCCGGAAGTGCGGCGCTGACACCGGAGCCGCAAATTGTTTATGACTGCTGTCCGGCAGATGCTAATTTTACCATAATCGCGGGCGCGAACTGCAATTATACGTTTACCGCCACAGGACCTGCAACGTTGTGCAGCACATTTACAATCACCGATGTGTCCAATAATGTTTTGGCTTTATTACCCGGAACCACGGTATCCTATCAATTTTCTCAGAATGGAACATATATAGTATGTTACAGTGCATGCGACCTGGGATTGAACGGAGTTTTTTGCCGCCGTGAAAAGTGTGAAACGCTGGTGGTCAAC
>CAMAYP010000155.1 GCA_945862415.1 Chryseobacterium gleum
CATCAGAAGCCACATAAGGCGTTACGTAAGTCAACACCCGTGGACTTTGAGAATGGATTGATTTACTTTGCAGAGCAACAAAAGTCCGAAGGTGATAAACTCATTGACGGAAAACTCAAGAAGAAAGGGGCATCGAGCCCCATTTCTTCTTGGCAACAAAAATCCTCAGGATCAAAATCTATATTTGGAAAACCAATATTGATTAGAAAACAAACGGTCAACGCTATTTAGGCATCGTCAATCGGTACCTAGTCCTCAGTACCCAGTACCCATTACTGAGCGAACACCGACGCACTATCCTTATACGTCGCCGCTGGATTGAGGATCATCACGGGAATACCCGATTCGTTGGTGATGATTTTCTGTTCGCTGTCTACACCAAAGGCGTGCACGAGGCGGTCTTCGGCGGTATTGAGGATGCAGATGAGGTCGATGTCGGCGTAGTTGGCATACTTCAGTAGGTCTTTCACGAACCCTCCTGAACTTGCGTCGGTAACTGCCGTTTTGTATTTGATGTTGTTCTCTTCCAAGTAACCTTCCGCATAGGCCACGTTGCGGGCAAGTTTATTGTGCAAGTATTCGTCGCTTTCTTTGGGAGAAACCAGATGTACTTCTGCACCGAATTTTTTCGCCACATCCACTACCACTTTTAGCTTCTGTTTTGTTTCCTGGTGCAAATCGAGTGGTGCGAGTATCTTCTGAATATTAGCGCTACGCTTGTTTTCTTCCTGCACAATGATGAACGGTACATTGCCTTCAGAAACAACGCGAAGAGCATTCGAGCCAACGATGAATTGCATGCCGCGTAAGCCGTGTGTTCCCATCACGATGAGTTCTGCTTTTTCGCGCTCTGCGGTGTCCGGAATATCTTCGAAAATATTGCCTACTGCCGTTACGCTTCCCACATGGCCAACGCCAAGTTTAGTGGCTTGTGCCTGCATTTTTGATTCAGCTTCTGCGCGTTCGTTTTCTTTCGTGACGATGTGCAAAAGGGTTACTTTGCTTTTGGTGAATTTGGATAGTTCGCATGCGTAGCGAATGGCCACTTCAGAAACAGATGTGAAGTCGGTGGGGACGATGATTTTGCTCATGGAACAAATATAGGGATGAAGGGCGAGGGGCGAAGGACGAAGGGCGAAGGAATTTCCCTTCGCCCTTCGCACCTCGCCCTTTCTACTTACAAAAACCCCAGTTCCAGCTGCGCCGCCTCGCTCATCATGCTTTTCTCCCACGAAGGGTCCCACGTGATTTCGACTTTGGCTGAGGCAACACCTTCCACGGAGGCAACTTTTTGTTCCACTTCGGGGGGAAGTGTTTCAGCTACCGGACAAGAAGGCGAGGTAAGGGTCATCAGGATGGTAACGGCAGCATCGTCATTGATGCCGATGTTGTAAATCAAACCGAGCTCGTAGATGTCGACCGGTATCTCAGGATCGAAAATGGTCTTGAGCATATCGATGATCTTTCCCTCCATTGCGTTGCGTTGTTCGATGTCCATAGGTCGATACTTATGTCGGTTATGATTGGGCCATGTATGCCAGGCCGTAGGTTTTCATTTGTTTAATCATGCTCGCCAATCCGTTGCTGCGGGTAGGGGAGAGGTGCTCGCTCAATCCGATTTCTTTGATGAAGTGCAGATTGGCTTGAGCGATATCTGCCGGCTTTTCTCCATCGAGCACGCGCACGATAAGTGCTACCAGTCCTTTGGTGATGATCGCATCACTGTCGGCGGTGAAATGGAGTGTGCCATCTTCCTCACGCTCGGCATTCAGCCACACACGCGACTGGCAGCCTTGGATGAGGAGCTCATCCGTTTTCAATGAAGTTTTAATGAGCGGCAATTCGCGCCCGAGTTCGATGATGTGCTCGTACTTCTGCATCCAGTCGCCAAACACGCTGAACTCTTCAATGATTTCTTGTTGCTTGCTTTCGATGTTCACGCCAGTAGAGTTATGGATTTTTTCAATGCGCCGACAAAGATGTCGATTTCTTCCGTGGTGTTGTAGAGTGCAAACGATGCGCGCACGGTGCCGGGCACACAATAGAAGTTCCACAATGGTTCAGTGCAGTGATGCCCCGTGCGAACCGCTATACCTTGTTGGTCGAGCAGTGTGCCAATGTCGAACGGATGGATGTTGCCGACGTTGAAGGAAATGACTTCAGTCTTATGCTCAGCTGTTCCAAAAATCCGTAGTCCATCAATTCCTTGCAACAGCGCAGTGGCATGTTGCAACAGCGTGTGTTTATGAGTTGCTACTGCATCGCTATCCAACGTTTGCAAAAAATCGAGTGCTGCGCCGAAGCCAATCACACCTGCAATGTGCGGTGTACCTGCTTCGAACTTGTGCGGCAATTCGTTGTAGGTGGTCTTTTCAAACGAAACGCTTTTTATCATCTCGCCGCCGCCGCGCCACGGTGGCATGGACTCGAGTAAATCACGTTTTCCATACAACACGCCCACGCCGGTTGGACCGTATAGTTTATGTGCGCTGAAGCAATAGAAATCGCAATCGATTGCTCGGACATCGATGGGCATGTGCGCCACAGATTGCGCTCCGTCTATGAGCACCTTCGCACCCGCGGCATGCGCTTTTGTGATGAGCGTTTCAATTGGGTTCACGGTGCCCAGCGCATTCGAAACGTGGTTCACGGCGACCAGTTTTGTGCGCTCGTTGATGAGCTTGTCCAGTGATTCAACTTGCCACGTTCCGTTTTCGTGAATCGGAATTACGTTGATTACAGCACCCTTCTCTTCCGCAAGCATTTGCCACGGAACTATGTTGCTGTGATGCTCGAGCATGGAGAGCAGAATTTCGTCGCCTACTCCTATATTTTGTCTGCCCCAGGTTTGAGCCACGAGGTTTATGCTGTCTGTTGTACCTGAGGTGAATATGATTTCAGCTGTTTCGCGGGCATTCAATAGTGCGCGTGTTTTCTCACGTGTTTGCTCGAAGTGCTCTGTTGAGATGTTCGCCAAGTGATGAGCTCCACGGTGAATGTTGGCGTTCGTTTCGCGGTAGTAGCAATCGAGGCGCTCAATGACGGCAAGCGGCTTTTGCGTAGTCGCTGCGTTGTCTAAATACACGAGCGGTTTTCCATGCACCTGCTGATGCAAAATTGGAAACTGAGCGCGTATGGCGTGGATATCGAGCATCAGGCAAAAAGTAATTCGCGTTGTGTTAGTTGATCGATGACATACTCACGCACTGCGTCGTTTTCAATTTTAGAAATCACATCGCCAATGAAGGCTGAAGTGAGCAAGCGGCGTGCATTGTCTTCACCGAGTCCGCGCGATTTCAAATAGAACAACGCTTCTTCATCGAGCTGTCCGGTGGTAGTGCCGTGACTGCACTTCACATCATCGGCATAGATTTCCAATTCGGGTTTGGTGTTCATGGTTGCATCGTCGTTCAGCAAGATGTTGGCGCAGCTTTGAAAGGCATTGGTCTTCTGCGCATCAATCTGCACATATACCTTTCCGTTGAATACACCTGTGCTTTGGTCGTTGAGTACACCTTTGTATAGCTCGTTGCTATTGCAATGCGGCTTGCGATGGTCAACTCGTGTATGATTGTCAACAAACTGTTTGCGACGCGGCATGTAAAAGCCGTTCAAATTGGCTTCGATGTTTTCACCGTCGAGTGAAATATTGAGCGCGTTGCGCACCCAGCCGCCATCGATGGTAAGTGTATTGATGGTGAAACGACCGTTGCCTGCGATGCGAACGTTTTCTTCATTCATCAAAAACTGAGCGTCGTTTTCAAGTTGGATTTTATCCCAGTGCACTGCAGCATTTTCGTCTACTGCTATGTCGAGTGTTCTATTCGTAAAACCATTTGCGCTCGCAGTTCCCACAAACGATTCAACACACTTCACCTCTGCACCTTGCATGGCGATGAGGTTGATGCGTGGTTGTGCTAGCGCTTGTCCGCTGGTAACAACATGAATGAAGTGAACGGGCTTGCTGATGCGCGCGTTTTTCTCAACGAGCACATTCACCACATCGGTGCAAGCGGCATCTGCATACGCTTGAAAGAAATGATTGTATGTAGCACGTTGATTAGCGAGTGTCGCTTCGTGCGATACATGAATGCCTTGTTCGACAGGCAACACAGATTGAGCAGCGTTGAAACGGCCATTCACAAAAACAACGGTGTATGCATCTAATCCGGGAATGAGGAACGGCTGTATATCGCACGCTTCAACTGCATCGCTTATCACCCACGTCTCATTCGTGATTCGTGCCACGCGTGTATACCTCCAATCTTCATCGCGCGTCGTCGGGAAATCGAATTGTTCGATTGCCGCCGCAGCCGTCCCATTCGTGAATTCGTGGCTCACTAGCGCGCGCATCCATTTTTCCTTAGCAGGACTCACAGTAGTCGTTTCCATGGCTTATACGTTGGCTTCTGCTTCTTCTTTGATCCAGTCATACCCACGCTCCTCTAGTTCGAGGGCGAGTTCTTTCGTGCCGCTTTTCACGATGCGCCCTTTGTAGAGCACATGCACAAAGTCGGGCACGATGTAGTCGAGCAAGCGTTGGTAATGCGTTATCACGATGAACGAACGCTCGGGTGAACGCAATGCATTCACACCATTGGCCACAATGCGCAATGCATCGATGTCCAGTCCGCTATCGGTTTCGTCGAGAATGGCCAGCGTAGGCTCAAGCATCGCCATTTGGAAAATCTCGTTGCGCTTTTTTTCGCCACCGCTGAAGCCTTCATTCACTGCGCGATTAGCAAGGTGGTCTTGCAATTCAACGAGCGCAGCTTTCTCTTTCACGAGCTTCAAAAAGTCTTTCGCTGCGAGTGGTTCCAAGCCTTTGTGCTTGCGCATTTCACCCACGGCTGCTTTCAGGAAGTTCATGTTGCTCACCCCGGGAATTTCCACGGGATATTGAAACGCGAGAAACAGTCCTTCACGCGCGCGCACTTCGGCGGGCATGTCGAGCAGGTCTTTGCCGTTGAAGGTGACACTGCCACCGGTTACTTCGTAGTCTTCACGACCGGCAAGTACCGATGCGAGTGTGCTCTTGCCGGAGCCATTCGGCCCCATGATGGCGTGCACTTCGCCTGGCTTCACGTCGAGCGTGAGACCGCGGAGGATTTCTTTTTCTTCGATG
>CAMAYP010000156.1 GCA_945862415.1 Chryseobacterium gleum
GCTGAGTTGCGGCACAGGTGTTACGGCGGCAGCTATTAGTCTTGCGTCTATGCAAAAGGAGGTTAGAGAAGTTGCTGTGCACACACGCGGTGGCCGTTTGAAGGTGAAGTTGGAGCGAACAAGCGATGGCCAATTTGAAGACATCTGGCTGTGCGGTCCCGGCAAATTGGTTTATCAAGGCACCATAGAGCTATGAAATTTTCGATAACCTTGAAATGGGTCCTCTGGAGTTGTTTGCTATTGTTTGCAAATAGCAGCGCCCGCGGTGCGCTTTCCCGACTATCACCCGATGCTAAGTTCTCCGTGTTAACTTGTTCTCCCGGGCCCGACTTGTATTCGCTTTTCGGCCACTCTGCGTTTCGTTTGCAAGACACCTTGGGCGGAAAACCCGTTGATGTGGTTTTCAATTACGGTGTGTTCGATGCCTTTGATGATGGCTTCTACGTAAAGTTCGCTCGTGGCAAACTCGACTACCGCTTGCAGGTGGAGTATTATGACTACTTTGTGGAGAGCTATGCCATGGAGGGTCGAGGAGTTTGGGAGCAGGACTTGAATTTTACGAGTGAGCAAAAGCAACGATTGTTCGAGTTGCTTCAGATCAATTCGGATGAACCGAACTGCGTATATCGATACGATTTTTTCTACGACAATTGTTCTTCGCGCATCCGCGATATGATTATACGAGCAGCAGCTGAGCGGCCTACCGAGGGCATGGGATTTCGCTACGTACCACTAGAAGACCTGCTCGCTATCAATACCATCTCTTTTAAGCACCCGTGTGCAAAGGGTACCACGTATAGAGAGTCCATTCAGAAGTACCTCGATTTTCAGCCGTGGAGTGATTTCGGTATTGACATAGCACTCGGGCAGCCTTGCGACAAAACAATAGGGGATTACGGGTTTATGTTTTTGCCCGATTCGCTCATGGGAGAGCTGCAAATGGCAGAGCTGGATGGCCATATGTTGTGCGAGCAGCCGCGCGAAATACTTCCGAATCGAACGCATTTCTCCATTGACTATCTCACTGCTCCGATAACCCTTCTAACGCTGTGGCTGCTTGTGCATACGTTATTGACCTATCGTGCTCGCTTGCGAAAATCCAATTTGCTATTCTTTGAGGGAGCTCTGTTGAGCGTAATAAGTTTGGTTTCTCTTCTTGTGATTTTTCTATGGTTTTTCACCGACCACACAACGACACAATTCAATTGGAATGTGCTGTGGGCAAGCCCTGTGCACGTGTTGGTGCTTGTGTTGAACAGAAATAAACGAGCTGTTCGGATACTGGCAATAGCACAACTTTCAGCGTGCTTAATTATGCTGGTTGGTTTTGCATGGCTTCCGCAATCGCTTCATGTAGCAACTATTCCACTCACTTTGATGTTGATAATTACGTATAGTAGGCTCTACCGAAACACTCGTATTATTGAACAATAAATCACTCTATTCGTGATGGCCATGAACGTATCGTCTGCTCGGTTTTTAGTTGCTGTTTTTTGCCTGTTGACTATCGCTGCATGCAAACGCAGCGAGCCTACAACATGGGATGCCGATGTTATGGGGCCTATCGCCTATGGAAGGCTATCGTTGCAGCAGTTGATTGCAGACTCTCTTCTGCAGGCTGATGAGTCGGGGCTTTGGCATCTCATCCTGGATGAAGACTTAACCGATTTCGATTTGGATTCCATAGTGGAAATACCGGATACTGTTATCCTGAATGAGTATCCTCTTTTGGTCGTGGGTGCCTTTCCACCGGGATTCGCATTGCCAATTTCACCCACGCAGCAAATCACCATTCAGCACCCGTCGGTTCAGCTAAAAAATGTGCGCATGAAGAGTGGTCAACTGCGCTACCGATTGGTGTCGCCGGTTGATGGATATCTGAACTGCACTCTCAATATTCCTGGTCTAACGCTGAATGGCGAGCCACAAAACATCACCATTCAAACGTCGCCGCCTGCTGCAGGACAAGACTTCGTAGCTGAGGGCTATATCGATCTGACCGGCGTTGAACTGGACATGACAGGTGAGACCGGCACTTCTTTCAATCGCATAGCCGTGTCATTTGATGTTGTTGTTGATCCGAATTCAGGACAGTCGGCGCAGGTTTCCCCCGGCGATGAAATAGCGTTGGAGCTCGAGTTTGCAGATCCCAAAGTGAGCTATGCGCGAGGCTATTTCGGGACTCATTATTATTTGCTTGATGAGCAAATTGATTTCAGTGCATTGGGGGCAATGCCCAATGGTGTTCTGAATCTCGACGGAGCATCCATGCAGTTTTTGATTCGCAATGCGGTTGGTGTTGATGCGCAATTGGATTTTGACGAAATCAGTAATTTCAACTCATACACGCAAACGACCGTTGCATTGGAGCATCCGACATTGTTTGATCCCATCAACATCACCCGCGCCTACGATACCGGGGGAAGCGTTCAGTCTTACGAATACGTTTTCGATGTGAATGCATCGAACAGCAACCTGGATTTGTTTCTGGAGAATTTACCTTCTGCTTTTCGACTTAAAGGCGACGTGGTCATCAATCCGCTGGGCAACGTATCGGATGCCAATGATTTCCTTTACACCGATGATGCGCTGCAAGCGCGTTTGCTGATGGATGTGCCGTTGCGTTTTGGAATGCAAAATCTTTCTCTGTCTGATACGCTTTTTCTTACCAACAGCCAACAGGATGTACCGCTCGATGGCAATTTGATGCTTTGGGTAAACAATGGATTTCCGGTGGAGGCAAAGGTGAGTTTGTATGTGCTCGAGAATGGCGCACGGGTAACAATCGCAGAAAATTTGGATTTAGCTTCTGCTGTTCCTTCCCCAGAAGCATGGTCACCAACGCCTGCTGAGTCGTGGTTGGAAATCGATGTGAATGAGTCGTTATTGGCCAAGATGCATGAAGCGAATCCCATACTGATCGAAGTCACCTTACAAACGCCAGGGTCGCTTAATCCTGTTGGGCTTTATCTCAATCAATTTATTGATTTTAAGTTGATCATTGATGGTGCCTACACAATTCAATACGGAGAATGAGTATGCGTAAATGCCTTGCGATAGTCGCTCTAGTGATGCTCTCTGTGCAACTCATTGCACAAACACCGACGTTACTTTTGTTGAGTAGCGATACGCTTTGGCGCTCGAAGAGTATAATGGCTTTTGCCGGTGCCGATGCGGGTATTGCTTCCAACGCTGTTGATTGGAATTTCATGGAAACATCGTTGTTTGGTGGGCATTTGCAGCGTGAGTCTATAAATGAGTTAATCGACAAGATGCCCGACCGTGCGCGAGCAGGATATGCCGGAAATGCACAATTGGAGTTGCTCAACTTTCGGGATAGTCTTTTCGGCAAGCCAAACCTAGGTTTGCGTGCTGCGTTGAGCACGCAGTATAGTGGTTATGCCTCCTTTCAGCCCAACGCCTTTGAAACGATATACCGCGGCAACTCTTCAGATATAAATGTTCCAATTGAACTTGGGCCTCTTGCTTTTGAAAATCAAGCCTGGCAAAAATTCGGGTTTGGAGTATTCAATAAAAAAACCCTCAGTGGAATTACGCTTTCATTGGTTGAAGGACAATCTTACCAAGCGGCCGACATAAACCGCGCGCAATTGTTCACGGCAGCACAAGGCGATTATGTATCGTTGTCGTTGGAAGGTGATTATGCACGTTCAGACACTACCCGCATGGGATGGGCGAATGGCAGCGGCATTGGCGCTTGCATTGATTTCGACTATAACACGAAAATTCAAAACGGAAGAGGAGTTGTGAGTTTGGCGGTGCGCAATCTTGGTTTCATTGCATGGAATGAACAAAGTGAACAATACGTCCTCGACTCGCAGGTTGATTGGAATGGTTTGGATGTCACGAGTTGGTTGAGCGGCGTTACTGATACGGTTGCGTTGCCAAATTGGAATGATTCTTTGAATACACGAAGAGTGCAATCGGAAGTGTGGAAACCTCTGCCTGCGAGCATTCATTTGCGTTATGTGCGCCACTGGAAAGGCAATCGTTATTTGGAAACAGGATGCAGCTTTTCTCCCAACAAGGCGGCCGTACCCGCCGTCTATGTTGGCTTAACACACGCCATTAGCGAGCGTTTGTTCATTACTGAGCGTGTGACTTATGGCGGTTATGCCGGATTCGCCATTGGTGCCGACGTGCAATGGCTCTTTAGGAGTTCATGGTTTTTAAGGGCAGGTAGCGCACAACTCGAGGGATGGCTGCTTCCTTCAGCCGGTGGCCGAAGTGTTTATTTCAATTTGGGTAAGAACTTTTAATGATAATCTATCAGCATGATTTTGGAAAAATTACGACATACGGAAAGCGGTAATTTTATATTGCTCGCAGGTCCTTGCGTTGTGGAAAGTGAAGAGCTTCTGTTGGAAGTTGCGGAGAAGGTCTGTGCAATAAGCGATCGCTTGAAAATACCCTATGTATTCAAGTCTTCATATCGTAAGGCCAATCGTTCGCGAAGCGATAGCTTTAGCGGCATTGGCGACGAGAAGGCGCTTGAATTGCTGCGCACAGTGGGCGATCGCTTCGGAATACCGGTAGTGACCGATATACACACTGCTGAGGAGGCAACGCTTGCTGCGCAATATGTGGACGTCTTGCAGATACCGGCTTTTCTATGCCGACAAACTGATTTGTTGCATGCCGCCGGACGAACAGGAAAGGTTGTCAATATCAAGAAGGGGCAGTTTTTATCGCCCGAGAGTATGGTGCATGCCGTCAACAAGGTGAAGGAAACAGGCAATACAAAAATTTGGTTGACCGAACGCGGAACTACATTCGGGTATCAGGACCTGGTGGTCGATTTTCGAGGCGTGCCTGCTATGCGAGAGTTTGCGCCGGTTATCATGGATTGTACGCACAGTTTGCAACAACCCAATCAGGCGAGCGGCGTTACAGGTGGCAGACCTGAGTTGATAGAAACGATGGCCCGCGCTGCCATTGCAGTAGGAGCCGACGGATTGTTTATTGAGACACATCCCAACCCCGCAGTGGCGAAGAGCGATGGAGCGAACATGCTTCGACTTGATTTGCTGGAGGGCATGCTCGAGCGCATGGTTCAACTCAGAGC
>CAMAYP010000157.1 GCA_945862415.1 Chryseobacterium gleum
AAGGTGATGGACGGAATTCGCATCGCTGCCAATGTAGCTTACGTGTTAGACGTTGCAGCATGGGCAGAAGGTATGTATCAGGTCGTTCTGGTGAACGGCACTGAATCAGGCGCTGTGCGTTTGGTAAAGATTAACTAAGAGTTTTGATCATATAGGTTTATGCTTCAATAAGCCCGGCAATTGCCGGGCTTTTTTTTATGATTTCCATTTTAGTACGACAATGTTTACATTTGAAGTAATGTCAATACTACAGCTTGATATATCGCAAGAAGAGACTCTATCCGAACTTCTGTGTGTTATGCATTCTGTTAATCCTGTCGCCATTGTTCAGTTGCCCTCTGTATTCGCTTTGATTGCACCGTCGACTTACAAGGGTGTTGAGGCTTTGAATAGAGCGAAATCTCGGATTTCAGGTAAACACTATGGTTCGGCAATTGGGAATGTCAATCATTTTATTCGCATAGCAACACCTCATCTTCTGCCCGATTTTTTAGCGGATGAAGCAGATGCTGCGCGATTATTAGAAGGCTCCTTTATTCGCCTCAAGATTTCGGAATCGGGAGTAGAGTCACCTGCAGTAACGAATGGAACGCATCAGGGCTTGCTCTTGTCGGAGGGACCTGAGCGAAATTTATTTATTGCTATTGAGAATGCGTTTATAAAAGATCATTCAAATCCTGTTTTTGCTGGCGCCCACTATCATGCACCTATATGCACTAGCGCTAATATTAGTGGGGATGCATTGGGGTCTATTGTTGATCTGGACAGAGCGCTTCGATTCGGGCGAGAGTGCTGTATACCGTTGCTAATATCCAACTCGCAAGTGGCCTCTTCGAAACCTGGCTCGTATCCCATTTTTGCCTTTAACCATAATAATGTGCGAATAATGCGGCATGGACCGAATCAAGAGCGCATTTTGAGATCGCTACCTTCAACTATTACCTTGCAATCATAAAATTGTATGAGAGAACAAAGTGTTACGAGACAAGTCGTGGAATCGGCTTATTCTATTCATTATGCCAATATTGCTGAGCCTATTAAGTCCAAGGTACGAAATCTTATTGTGGATGGAATGGGCGTAATGATCGAAGGTTTAGCTCATCCCAATGTCGCAATTGTTGTCAATCATTTGCGCGAAGTAGGAGGCAAGTCGACCAGCTATTTGCCGGGCCATGATTATGCTACTTCCGTCCCTGATGCCGCTTTTGTGCATGGCATTGCTATTCACGTTATGGACTTCGAACCTATGTTTGATCCACCCACCCATGTAGTATCACCTGTTTTGGGGGCGCTGGTCGCGCTTATGATGTGCGATGGGGAGTATTCTGGTGCAAAGAGCGACCCGCATGGTGAACTCTTTTTGAAGGCGTTTACCGCAGGCATTGAATTGCAGGCCGATTTGCGCACAGCGGCGCTGATCGCGGATAATGACGCTCGTGTTCACGAAAACTATTTCCCTTTTCAGAAACAAGGCTTTCACCCGCCCGGAACGGTTGGGGTTATGGGGGCTGCGCTGGCAGCTTCAATATGGTTAGGGCTTTCTGAAGATCAGGCCTGCATGGCTTTGGGCATGGCAGCTAGCCGCGCAGGAGGTATTGCAGGAAACATAGGTACGATGACAAAGGCTGCCCATAGCGGTAATTCTGCTCGAGCCGGTGTGGAATGTGCCATGCTCGCGAAAAAAGGATTTACGGCTTCTTCCAGCACATTTGAGGAGCCTGGCGGATGGGGTGATGTATTCGGAGGTGATTTTTTTGATCGAAAACAATTAATCGAAGGCATGCAAAGCCTTCGATGTTTCACTTCACCCGGTTTTGCTTTCAAGTATTGGCCCGCACACACCGCAATGCAGGTGTCCATTCATGCGGCACTGCCACTGCATAATCCCGATGTTCCATTTGAAGGCTCCGTCTATATTGAGGCCCCGGTTTTTAAGTATTGCGATCGTCCCAATCCGAAAAGTTCCGATGAATGCCGCTTCAGTATTCAGTTTAATGTGGTTCAAGCGATAGTAGATGGTAAGGTTACACCACAGAGTTTTTCAGATCGACAGCTCAATCGTCCGGAAATTCAACGGCTATTGTCAAACACGCACTTGGTCATGGTTCACGATATTCCAGCCGACTTTACGAAAATGGAAGTGCGAGTTCGGTTGTCTGACGGTCGCTCTTCGTCAAGCGATCGTTGGCCGGGTCATTGGAAGTTGCCGGCAACACGAGAGCAAATTAGCGATAAGTTTTTGCATTGCGCATCATCTATGTTCTCCAAGGAATGCGCCGTAAACCTTTACGACTGCTTGTCAGGTAATCAAACTGAAATTGATATGCTTTGTCTGACCTCCTTGCTTCGCTCGAAGGGCTAGCTTTCAAGGCGGGGTGTAAATTCTGTTGTGATTACTTTTGCAGTAACAATATGCAATTCAACGAACTCAATCTAAACAATGCCTTGCGCAATGCGCTTGATGACATGGGTTTTCACAAGCCCACCGAAATCCAATATGCGGCATTCTCACTTGTAATGGCGGGGCATGATGTGCTTGGCATCGCACAAACAGGCACGGGCAAAACGCTCGCGTATCTCATGCCATTAATTCGCCAGTGGCAATTTAGCGAGAAGAAGTCGGTGGCTTTGCTCATTTTAGTTCCAACCAAGGAGCTTGTGGTACAAATTGAGGAGCAGTTTAAACAAATAGCGACCTACACCAATTTGACTATTACGGGTGTGTTTGGTGGGCCCAACATAAAAACGCAGGCTGCTGCGATTGCGCAGGGTGTAGATGTGGTGGTAGGAACTCCTGGCCGAATGACAGATCTTTTGTTGAATGGCTCAATCAATGCTCGACAAGTGAAAAAGTTGGTTATCGATGAGGTGGATCGTTTGCTCAGTATGGGCTTCCGAAATGACCTTATGAAGCTTATTGAGTTGCTTCCGGAAAAACGCCAGAACTTGATGTTCTCGGCAACCATGACATCCGATGTTGAAATACTCATCTCATCACATTTCCCGACGGTGAAGCGCGTTGTAACACAATCTGCGCATGAGCCTATTGCGAAGATTGATCAGTGGGTCTTCGAAACGCCAAACTTCAACACGAAGATGAATTTGCTTAAGCATTTGCTCACCACGGATTCAACCATGACCAAGGTGCTCGTTTTTGCTGGCGACAAGCACATGGCCAACCGAATCGAGTTTCAGTTGGGCGATGATTTTGTCGGGCAGCTCGTAGTAATTCATGCCAATAAATCATCCAACAAACGCTTGCGCACTGTGGATGAATTTGAGAGTGGCGAATGCCGTATTTTGGTTGCAAGTGATGTGTTAGCTCGGGGGCTCGATGTGCATGGGGTGTCACACGTTATCAATTTTATGGTTCCGAAAGAACCGGAAGATTATGTGCACCGCATTGGCCGCACTGGCCGCGCAGAAAGAGAAGGCGTAGCATTAACTTTTCGAAGTGAAGCCGAAGCCGAAATGTTTGATGCCGTTGAAGCGCTCACGCAAACAAGCATCGCTCGAGCAGAATGGCCAAGTGGAGTGGAGGTGTCGGATATTTTTTTACCCGAGGAAATAGATCGCCACGCGAGTAATCCAATTAAAGTCAGGGCTCCTAAACTTGCTGGCGGAGGCGCATTTCACGAAAAATTGGATAAGAATAAGAAGGTGCCTATCAAGGTCTCACGGGTCGACAAAATGAAGGCCAAGTACGGAAAGAATTATGAGGGTGGACATAGTAACAGCACAAGGTAAGAGGCCTGTTTAAAACTGACTGCGCATGATCACCTACAACCCCAAGGATTGGTTCACTTTTATTTTCCGTCTGCACAAGGCTGATACGTTCAGGCAGTTGATGCCGTTGATGTTTGGTATCGCCATCTATGCCGGATTGATTGGCTATCTGGAGTTTGCCTTTTGGGTTGACTCGGAAACAAGGGAACTGAGCAAATCGATTTCCACAATTTATTCCATTTTAGGATTCACCCTTTCGCTATTGTTGGTTTTTAGAACCAATAGCGCCTACGATCGTTGGTGGGAGGGCAGAAAGCTTTGGGGCGATTTAACCAATTCTATGCGGTCTTTTGCCGTGCATGTGCATGCCACATTGCCCGCCACTTGCTTGGAAGAGCGCAAAACACTCGTTTCACTTATGCAGCTGTTCACGTACGCTTTGCAAGCGCATCTCAAGGGCGAGCGAATTGACGGAGATTTTTATAACCGTGAATGTGCGATCCCTTCCATGACGGAATATCAGGAGCGTGTGGATGGGGCTTCGCATCAACCGCTGGAAATCTTTCGTTGCATCATGGAATACATGCATCGCATGGGGGTTGATGGAAAGCTCAAGGGTATGTCGATTTATCACTTCAAGACGGAGCTGAATAAGTTCATGGATGTTTGTGGTGCATGCGAACGCATCAAGAACACACCAATTCCCTTTTCGTATTCTGTGTTTTTGAAGAAGTTTATTTTCTTTTATGTAATGCTTTTTCCATGGATTTATGGCACCCAGATGCTCTATTTCATTGCTCCCGTTACTGTATTTATTCTCTATGTTCTCACGAGCATTGAGTTAATTGCCGAAGAAATAGAAAATCCATTCAACGGCGATCCGAATGATTTACCCACGCTGGAAATGGCCTTCAGTATTGGAGCGAATGTGAAGAGTGTTTTGCTCCACTAGCTTTCCCGAAAATCAATCGTTGGGCGAAACGATTTTCTCCTGCACTATACAAAGCTATGTCTTTCAGTCTCGATTTTTTCTGTGCAGAAGCGCTTTAAATCTTGTCTCCGTAATCACCATGTCTTTGGATGTGCGAATGCGACAAGAACATTTTATATCCATAACCCGTATACAACTTGAGCAAGTTACTCTTGTGCAACAATAAACTGATAAATGAAAAATAGAATATTCTCTGCACTGACCATTTTGGTTCCTTGTGTAATGCTTGTGTCTTGCGGAAAGGAGGAGCCTCAACCTACACCGCCTGTCAATGGAGGTGTAACGGCCCCATCCACCGCGTGGGGTAAGCTCA
>CAMAYP010000158.1 GCA_945862415.1 Chryseobacterium gleum
GAAGCACACACTTCGTTGATGCGCACTCCGATTGTTGAACGTGTCATCCAGTGAAATTGGGGCATGCAAGGGTAGGACGTGTTGCCGTTGATAATCGCTCGATAGTACAACTTGTCGTTGGCGGTGTTGAATGGAGGTCCGTTGTAGTCATACAAGAGCATTCCTGATTCCGACATGGTTCCCGAATTATAAGTAGTACCATCCCAAGAGTAGTTCGCCTGCAGTGAACTAACATTTCCTTCCACGCGAGCTTTCAAACAAACAGCATTGGTGTCGATACGCTGCACAATCCACTGCGGGTCGATTGCCAACGCATCATACGATTCCAGTTGCTCTAATGCGCTTGCTCTGCGCGCCTCGACGAAGGGTACTATGCCAAGCGGCACATGGTTGCAGCATCCTTCCCATGCAGCGTTATTAAAGTCAGCCAGATCATAGCCAAAGTCGATTGGATAGTATGGGTCCTCGGCCACATAAGGCGCGATTAGGTTTTGCCAGTAGCTTATTTGTTGAGCGATTGAGTCGGGATGAAAGTGTGTCGCACAGAGTTCATCGAGGTGTTTGCTGAAGAGGTCTCGATAGCCGCTGTTTTGCATTAGTCGTGTGTAGAGCGGGCGATCTTCGCCGGGAGCCGACCAATCGTATATCGGGCGTGTCGACCAGTCGTTGCCTATCCAATCGATGCCCAGTGTATTGTCGAGATCATACGGAATGAATCGAAATCGATTAGTGAGTTGGTCGTGATACAGATAAAAATTGTTCTTGAGAAAGATGTGGTTGTCCCAATTGCCGAGCAAAATGTCGATGGCGGCAATCTTCAGGTATTCCGACACGTGAAATTCAAGAGGCAAAGCGCAAGCAAGAACAGAGGTCGGAGTGTTATTCAGCGTTGAGATGAAAGAGGCGAGATCTGAATAATCGTCGAGGTAGTCGTTCGTTTTTAACTCATAATGTCGCGAGCCCCACAATGCAAACTTGTAGTCGTCGGGGTTGTTGCTGATGAAGTTTAAATCGGCGGGGTAGGTGCATTTATACAAGTTGCCATCGCCTTGGACGTCGAAATAGGTGGCCGTCATTTGTTCATCGATGTGTTCAACGTTGAGGTACACGCCTCGGTATTCGTTGTTGATGTAAAGTCGCGTGTACGATGTGCGTGCAGCAGCTATCCCATAAGCGCGAAACAGGTCGTGCGAGAGTTTACTCCGCATGAGGGAAGGGTCGTTCACCGTTGCAAGCAGATTCAGTTTTTCAAGGTTCTGCCAATCACCGCCTTCATCGAACGTATTGAAGGAAATCTTGAACGATTTCTTGGCGGCATTAAGACTTGTATTGCCGCGCAACCGAAAGCCAACATTCGTAACAGTGTCAGAAAGCGTCATGCTCTGAAACACAAAACTAGCCGGCACTTCGTGTTCGTTTTCCAGATTGGCAACTAACCAATCGAGGCTGTCAGGGTCGATTGTAATGAAGATAGATGAAACCTCGTTTTGCGGAAATACAGGTCCGAACTCGGGGATGCTTTGCGCATGCAAACAAAGGCCGATCAGCAAGGCGAAGAGCAGAGAGAGGCAATTGTACAAGCTCGAATTCATTTTGCCTGATTGCGCTCGAACTTATATAACTGAGCGGGCTTGTGGAGCACGCCTTGTTGCTTTTCTTCCAGCGCTGTGAGATGGTCGCCCTTTAAAATGTTCTTTCTGAAGTTGCGCTTGTCGAGCTTTTTGTCGAGAATAATTTCATGAAGATGCTGCAATTCAGAAAGAGTGAACTTCTCGGGCAGCAACTCGAATCCAATGTTGTCCGCTACCAATTCGTGACGCAAAATTTCGAGCGCGCTGTATACAATTTCGTTGTGGTCGAATGCCAGGTCGGGAATGCTGTACACATCCACCCATTTGGTTTTTCCCGCGAAGCTGGAAGCCTTTGGTTCAAACTCGTCCATCTTCACCAATGAGTAATAACCAACAGTAATCACGCGTCGTTCCGGATGAGCTCTGAACAGCCGCAACCACTCTTGGTCTTTCAAATCCTGAACACGCTTAGGGTCGCCAAAGGTGTGGAATTGCTTGAGGTAAATTCCTTTCAGACTCGTAAGCTCCTTGAGTACACGCTTCGCACATTGATCAAGGCTCTCTTGGTTCTTCACGAGGTCGCCTGGAAGTGCAATCTGTTTGCGGGGCAATTTTTTGTCACTGCCCGCATGCTTCTGTTCAATGAGCAGCACTTTGAGTTTCTTCTCATCGAATCCAAAAACAACACAGTCTACAGAAACATCCATCATGGAAAAAGGGGGTAGTGATTTTGCTCGGCTAAGATAAGGTAGCGAAGTTGTTTATAAAATGAATGTCCTATTTGAGCGCCGAAGCTTGATTCCTGTTCAAATTGCTCGAATGAATCGATTACAATTAAGCGTCGTGCTTTTGATGACGTGCTTGCTTTCGGTAAGCACCACTCAGGCAGCCATCGTCGACACGATATCGGTGTACAGTGCATCCATGAAGAAAAATACACGGTGTGTTGTCATTGCTCCGGAAGCCACCACGAACGAAAAAGTTCCCGTGCTCTATTTGCTCCATGGCTTTGGCGGTGACCACCGTTCGTGGCTTCAGATTAAACCCGAGTTGCCCCAATTGGCCGACGAGATGCACATGATGATTGTATGTCCCAATGGCGTTCGAAGCTGGTATATGGATAGCCCGAAAGATACCTCCTTGCGATACGAAACCTATATGACGCAGGAACTCATCCCATACGTCGATAGCCAGTACAGCACCATCAACAATCGGTCAGGCAGGGCTATTGCAGGTCTGAGCATGGGAGGATTTGGAAGTCTGTTTCTAGCCATGAAGCATCCCGATTTGTACGGAACGGTTTGCTCAACAAGTGGAAGCGTCGACTTATTGAAGAAGACATTTAGCTACAAATACCGCGAACTCATTCTCGGCAGCGAGCAAGAGTATCAAGCCAATTGGTCACGAAATTCCATTTTGACGCTGGCAGGTTCAATTAAACCCGGCGCACTAAATATCATGGTCGACTGCGGAACCGAAGACGAGTGGCTCGAGCCGAACCGCAAGCTGCATCAAATCCTAATCGACCGGCAAGTGCCACACGATTTTGTGGAGCGGCCGGGTGGTCACGATGCAGCATACTGGAACAACAGTATCGACTTTATCCTGCTCTACGTGGGGAAACACATCACAAGAAAATAAATCTAACAATAAAGCGCTGTTTCTCCTTTATGCATCTACATTGCGTACTTTTTACAATAAGTCGGAAGCAGTTTAAATAGACAAACCAAATCCAACCACGATGACACAACCATCAACTACACAAACAGCCAAAGGTGCTTTGGGCACATTGGTAACTGTATTTTTCTTTTGGGGTTTTATTGCAGCGGGCAATAACGTTTTTATTCCTTTTTGCAAGCATTACTTCAGCCTCGACCAATTCCAAAGTCAGCTTATCGACTTTGCTTTTTACCTGGCATACTATGTTGGGGCGTTGGGACTTTTTATATACGGTAATATATCCGGTCTCGATCTGGTCGGAAAGTGGGGCTACAAGAAGAGCATCGTCTACGGTTTGCTGTTTTCGGCGTTGGGTGCGCTGGCCATGATTTTGGCGGTGAATGGCAATAGCTTTCCGGGCATGCTGCTCGGTCTGTTCATTGTAGCACTCGGTTTTTCACTTCAACAAACAGCGGCACAGCCGCTGGCCATTTCACTCGGAGATCCGCTTACGGGAGCCACCCGTGTAAACCTTGGCGGTGGAGTAAACTCGTTTGGAACCACCATCGGCCCATTGGTTGTTGCGCTTGCTTTGTTTGGCAGTGCTCAAGCGGTGAGCGATGCGGAAATCAATAGTCTACCCCTGGGAAAGGTCATTAACCTATATGTATTTGTTGGATTGCTTTTCGTGGGTGCAGCGGCCTTGTTCGGATTCTCGAAAAAAGTTCCGGCAGGTATCATCCTCGAAAAACCTGAGCCTGCGAAAAAGGCCATGGCCAGCATGCTGATCATTACGGGATTGCTTGTGATTGCCTTTGTTCCAGTATTCTCGAGTTACCGTTCAGTGGAGGCAATGCAAATTGCCGACTACGAGCAGCAGATAACCGTTTTCAGTGAACAGTTGGTTGGCGCATCAGAATACGATGCTGCTGAAATCAACAACAACATTGAGTACAACCAAACCATGATTACCGAGTTGAGGGATCCTCTCGAGAAAATGCGTCTTACCTGGTTGTTGGTAGCTCTGTCCATCATCGTTGTTGCGTTGCCCGTAAACAATGCGCTTGCTCGCAAGAATCCATCCGGTTGGGGCGCTATGCAGTTTCCTCAATTGGTGCTGGGAATGCTCGCAATCTTCATTTACGTTGGGGTGGAAGTGGCTATGGGTTCCAACTTGGCTGAACTTCTCAAGCAGCCTGAGTTTGGTGGATATCAGTCTTCTCAAACTGCGCCGTTCATTGCCATGTTCTGGGGAAGTCTCATGATTGGTCGTTGGACGGGAGCTATCGGTGCGTTCGATTTCTCGCCTTCAACCAAGAAAATCCTAAAGTTTGCGGTGCCTTTGATGGCATTAGGCGTTGTGTTATTGTTTACCTATTTGGCCGGACACGATGTGGCTCCGTTGAAGTGGTATGTGCTGTGTGTGCTTGTGCAAATTGGTGCGGCTTACATCAGCAATGACAATCCGGCGCGCACACTGCTGTACTTCGGTATTTTCGGAATGATTGCACTTACAGTTGGAACGCTCGCTACGGGAATGTTAGCTGTCTATGCAATCCTGTGCGGTGGACTTGCTTGCTCCATCATGTGGCCTTCCATTTTCACGTTGTCGATAGCAGGCTTGGGTAAATACACCTCGCAAGGTTCTGCCTTCTTGATCATGATGATTTTGGGCGGATCCATTATTCCTCCCATTCAAGGAAAGCTTGCCGATGTAATCGGTATACACCCAAGTTATGGTATTGCTGTTATATGCTTCGGCTACCTCACTTGGTTTGCTTTCA
>CAMAYP010000159.1 GCA_945862415.1 Chryseobacterium gleum
GCGCAGAGCAGGAATTAATGCGGCAACAACAATAAGCGGCGGCGACATCGATTTTGCGAAAGGAATCCTCATCGACAATGCGATGAATCTGATTACCGATGTGCTACCTGAATACAGTCGTGAAGACGACATTGCGGCTCTCATTGCCGCTCAGAATCGCTGTTTCACTGCCGGTCTCACAACGGTAGATGATGCGGGGCTGATGAAAACGGACATCGACCTCATCAAGCAACTGCAGGCTGAGGGCAAATTGAAAATGCGCATCTATGCAATGCTCGCCGACGACTCACTGAACTATGTGCATTACCTCAAGGCAGGCATCGACACCACCGATCGCCTTTCGGTTCGCGCCTTTAAGTTTTACGCTGATGGAGCGTTGGGATCGCGCGGTGCGTGCTTGCTTGCACCCTATGACGATGTGCTTCCATACAGTTACGGACTCATGCTTCGCGAGCCCTTGCACTTCCGCAAGAAAGCCTACGACCTGCGACAGGCCGGTTTTCAGATGTGCACGCATGCCATTGGCGATAGTGCCAACCGTGTTATGCTCGACATCTACGGCGAAGTAGTGGGCGACTCAGCCGATCATCGCTGGCGCATTGAACACGCGCAGGTAGTGCATCAGAACGATATGCAGAAGTTTGCACAATACCACATCATACCCAGCGTGCAACCCACCCATGCAACGAGCGATATGCCTTGGGCACCTCAGCGCCTCGGACGCAGCCGCGTAATGCGCGCATATACCTATCGTGAGTTGAAAGAACAGCTCGGCATGATTGCCCTTGGCACCGACTTTCCCGTGGAAGGAATTTCGCCCATCAACACCTTTTATGCAGCCATCGCGAGAAAAGACTTAAAAGGCCAACCAGCGGAAGGCTTTCAAAAAGAAAATGCCCTCTCGCGTGAGGACGCACTACGCGGCATGACCATCTGGCCTGCCATTGCCAACTTCGAAGAGCACAAAAAGGGATCGATTGAAATTGGGAAATTTGCTGATTTGGTGGTGCTCGACCAAGATCTCTTGAAGTGCAACGAAAACCGATTGCCTCAAAGTCGCGTGGTCATGACACTTGTGCAAGGCGAAGTGGTGTTCAAGTAAATACACTCGCTTGGCTCCCCCTCAACTTGTGAGCGCAACTGCTGTAACTGACAACTACTATATCGGTGGTTAAATAAAGGAAAAGTTCAATTCGTCCAAGTCCAAGCAATTCGCCTTCACGCTTAAATTGCGCTCCATAGTATGTCAAACCATTCCACCCCCCTCTGGGTCGACAACCCAAACGCCTTGCAAGACATGATAGCCATGCTGGGTGCTGCGCCGCGTGTGGCCTTCGACACCGAGTACGACAGCTTCAAGCGTGGTTATGGCTTCAAACTTCTGTTGTTGCAGTTTACCGATGGTGAGCGTGTGTATGTGGTTGATCCGCTCAGTGGCATGGCTATGGAACCTCTGTGGCGTTATCTCGAGCGCGATGACCAGCAGAAGATTGTCTACGCCGGCTCCGAAGACATCGCACTATTGAAGGCCATGGGGTGTTCTATTCGCAACGTTTTCGACGTGCAGATTGCTGCCACGCTTAGCAACCATCCGGCACGCAACCTGGGCGGACTCATCGAAGCCGAGACCGGTGAAGCGCTCGACAAGAGCGAGCAACAATCCGACTGGAGCATTCGTCCATTAAAGCCAAGCCAATTGAGCTACGCCGCCAACGATGTCATACACCTCATATCGATGGCTGAGACACTTTCGGAAAGAGTGCATGCACGCGGATTGTTTTTCATTTTAGAAATCGAAAACGCAGCCTTAGAAAAAATTGAACCTCGCAGTCATATACCCAAGCTTAAGCCCTATCACACACGCCTTCATTCCGATGCGTTTTGTGCTGCCCTGCTTCAGCTGCTGGAGTGGCGCGACGGTGTAGCGCGTGAGATGGATGTGCCTCCGGTTCATATCGTTGACTTGCTTCCGTTGGAAAAGGCGTTGCAAGAACCCGAAGAGTTTCTTCGATCGGGTGAGTTTCATGGTTTCCATTACAAAGTAAAAAAGAACGCCACGTTGCGCCATCAAGTCCAGGATGTAGTTCGAAGTTATGACCCACAGGATCAGACGCGCACCCGAGAGCGCAAGCCACGCAGGCCCTTCTATAGCAAAGAGGAAGTAGACCAACTGAATGCAACCTTGTGTGTACCCTTCAAGCAACTAGCCGTTGACCGATATGGAGAACTTACCACAGAATACGTATTGCGTGGATTGAAAAAACTAATAACTACACCCGAGCCCGATTTGAGCGAATTGAAACCGTATCAGCTCGAACTCTATACCTGCATGCTCGAAGCCAAGCAGTGGCCCTGGTAAATAAAACGGTTAGCTCGCCTGCGATTGCTATCTTTGAACCTTCCCGCTTATTTCCAATCGCGCGTATGCAACGAAATGCTTCATAATGGTCGAATTCGCATTACCAACATTTTCCGATAAAGAAATAAATCGGGCTCTCAAATTAAAAACAGAGCATAATCAAATCAATGCAGCCATTGCGGGTGCTGTTGTGCAAGTGCTTTGGTATGCCGTGGACTATGTGCTCATACCGGAGCAACGCTGGAATTTACTCTTTTGTAGAACGATTGCGTTGGTACTTCCATTGCTGGTTTGCTTGTTCCGTCGCCGGCTGAGAGTGAGTGGCAAGTTTTGCTTGTTCTTCACTTCGGCGGTTACATCCATCATGATCGCCTATGTGCTCAATAGTGTGCCACATAGCACCTTCCACACGTATGTTTTTGGCTTCGCGCTGGTGTTCATTGGTCTTGGAGCATTAGCTATTTGGGAAAGAATCTATTCCATTGGTTTAATCGTCATATCGTTGCTTGCCAACATCCTTTTCTATTACTTTTTCAGTCCACTCAACACAACCACCTTCGTCGCAGAGGCGCTGTTTCCTCTCATGTCATGCGCCATGATAGGGGGATTGATGATTGACAACAGACGCACCGTTCAGCTCAAAGAAATTCGCGCTCGGCTGGAAATCGAAAATTCCAGAAAGCTCATTGAGGAGCAAAAGAACAAGTTGAGCAGTGAACTCGACAATTTCGTGTACAGTGTATCTCACGATTTACGCAGCCCGCTGCTCTCCGTAAAAGGCATTCTCACACTTTTGTTTGATACTGGTAAAATCGACCCGAGCGCAGTGCAATACCTTCGAATGGCCGAGACCAGTATCGATCGTCTCGACAATACTATCCAAGACATTTTGGAATACTCGCGCAATTCACGATTGGAAGTCATGCCCGAATTGTTCGACATGAAAGTCGTTGTAAGCCAAATTTTTGAAGACATTCAATTCATCTCCGACCACCCTATTCGCTTTGATATCGAAATTGAAGGTGAATCAGCAGTATTCAGCGATAAGAGACGCATTACCACCGTCATCAAAAATCTAGCTTCCAACGCGGCCAAATACCGAAAACTGAATAGTTCCGATTGCTTTGTTCGCTTCCGCATGTGGCGCATTGGCAACCGAGTATTTATGGAAGTCAGCGATAACGGAATCGGTATACCGAGCAATCAACTGGACAATGTATTCAAAATGTTTTATCGGGTATCGGCCGATCGTGCAGGTACCGGTCTTGGGTTGTTCATAGTGCAGGAAATCGCGCGAAAACTGGATGGAATACTCCAGCTTAAATCGGAAATAGGTATAGGTACCAGCGTGCTTATGCAATTCGAACAACACGCTATAACACCCAATCAAACTGTATGAAGCAAACACTCGCTCACATAGCCATCGTGGTGGATGATTACGACAAAGCCATCGACCATTATACGCGTCAGTTAGGATTTACCCTTACCGAAGACACACGTCTTTCGGATACCAAACGCTGGGTGCTCGTTACGCCGCCCGGCAGCGCCTGTTCGCTGTTGCTTGCTCAAGCTTCAACTGACGAACAAAAGCAGCACATCGGCAATCAAACCGGCGGACGCGTATTTCTCTTTCTGCACACCGATAATTTCGACCGCGACTACAACCGATTGCTGGAGCATCACATAGAAATTGTGCGAGAAGCATCGTTAGAACTGCATGGAAAAGTGGCTGTGTTTCGTGATCTCTTCGGAAATTTGTGGGACTTAATTGAGCCTTCGAAATAGGAACACACGCCGACCCGCATTCGACAACCAACCACATCGCACATGCATCAACGTTACAACCCACAAGTCGACGACTACTTCGCTCGGGGCTGCGGCCGATGCGCACTCTTCGAGACGCCGCAGTGCCGCGTGCATCAATGGCAAGAAGAGATGCAGACACTGCGCGATATCCTGCTCGATGCCGGCCTCACTGAAGAGCGCAAATGGGGCAACCCATGTTACACGTTGAACGGCAAGAACGTAGTGATGATGGGCGCGCTCAAAGAATTTTGCTCCATCGGATTCTTCAAAGGCTCGTTGCTCACCGACCCTAAAAAAATATTGGTAACAGCAGGTGAAAACACGCAAGCCTCTCGTCAGTTGCGGTATACCTCCACCAGCGACATCACTAAACAGAAGAAACAGATTGCGGCATTCGTTGCAGAAGCCATTGCGCTGGAGCAAGCCGGAAAAAAAGTGGCCTTCAAGCCAGTGAGTGAATTCACAATGCCCGAAGAGCTTCAGCAGAAATTCAAAGAGTCGCCCGCGCTCGAAAAAGCCTTTTACGCGCTTACACCCGGACGTCAACGCGGATACCTGCTGCATTTTTCCGAGCCCAAGCAAGCGAAAACACGCCTTGCACGTATCGAGAAATACCACGATCAGATCATGCGCGGCGAAGGTCTGCACGATGCCTACCGCAAATCGAGTAAATAAATTCGCTTCCGCAGTATACTTGCATCCAACAGACGATGCTTTTAAATCGAATGCACAACAAGCAATGAGCTACAAAACCGAACAAGAACAATTTTGGGCCGGAACTTTCGGCGTTGATTATAT
>CAMAYP010000160.1 GCA_945862415.1 Chryseobacterium gleum
TTGAGTTCAACAGTGCAGACAACCGACTCTTTATTGTTGAATCCAACTCACCTATAGTAACACCCAAGCGATACCGCAACAACTTCGGTCAGCTGCTCGAACACTCACCATTTTGTGAGCGCGATATACGCAGACCCGTTCAACTTGAAACGCACGATGCTAAAGGCGAATTCACAATGAAGATTCGCAAACAGCAACACATACATACGTTGGTTTATGCAACGCATCCGTTTGATGTAGTGGGATGGGACGGCTACAATTACCCGTATGCCTTCAGCATTCACGACTTCGAGCCCATCACCGGGCGTATCCATCAACCACCACCTGTGCATCAAACATTTGAGGCGCACAACTTCGTGGTGTGCTCATTTTGTCCAAGGCTATACGACTATCACCCAAAGTCTGTACCCGCGCCTTACAACCACAGCAACATCGACAGCGACGAAGTGTTGTACTATGTTGATGGTGACTTCATGAGCAGAAACCATGTAGAAAAAGGCTACATTTCATTGCACCCCGGAGGCATTCCGCACGGCCCGCATCCTGGAGCAGCCGAACGCAGCATCGGTCAAAAAGAAACAGCCGAGCTTGCAGTCATGGTTGACACCTTCCGCCCGCTAAAGGTTACACGCGAAGCGTTGCAATTAAACGACGACACCTACAAAACCAGTTGGTTAGAATAACAATCACGCACAACTCTTTCAACCTATGAAACCTGACAATACCTCACTCCAACTTGAAAAAACCATTTCGGAAGCAGAAGACTTTTTGCCGCTTCTAGGCACCGACTATGTGGAGCTGTATGTAGGCAATGCCAAGCAAGCAGCCTATTACTACATAACTGCATGGGGCTTTCAGCCGCTCGCATATTGCGGTTTGGAAACCGGAGTAAAAGACCGTGTATCGTATGTGCTCCAACAAGATAAAATTCGCTTGGTTCTTACCTCATCACTGCAGCCCGATGGCCCAATAAACGCGCACGTCAATGCGCATGGCGACGGTGTAAAGGTGATTGCATTGTGGGTTGATGACGCAGCCAAGAGCTGGGAAGAAACCACCTCGCGCGGCGGAGTTAGTTGCATGAACCCTGAAACACACGTGGATGCTGATGGCAGCGTAGTTATGTCGGGCATTCACACCTATGGCGAGACCTTGCATCTTTTTGTGGAGCGCAAGAACTACAACGGTGTTTTCCTGCCAGGATACAAGGCATGGAACCCCAGCTATACTGCTCCTGAAGTGGGTTTAAAGTTCATCGACCACATGGTAGGCAACGTGGGTTGGAATGAAATGAATAAGTGGTGTGAGTTTTACGCAAAAGTGATGGGCTTTGCGCAACTGGTTTCTTTTGATGACAAGGACATCAGCACGGAATACACCGCTTTGATGAGTAAGGTGATGAGCAACGGCAATGGCCGCATCAAATTCCCAATCAACGAGCCTGCAAGCGGTAAGAAAAAATCTCAGATTGAAGAGTACATTGACTTTTACCACGGCGCGGGTGTGCAGCACATTGCAGTTGCCACCGACAATATCCTGGAAACGGTTACAGCGCTCAAAGCGCGTGGGGTTGAATTCCTGTATGTACCCGAAACATACTATGACGATGTATTAGACCGTGTAGGAAAAATCGATGAAGATCTCGCCCCGCTGAAAAAGCTCGGCATTTTGATTGACCGCGACGAAGAAGGCTATTTGTTACAGCTATTCACAAAGCCTGTTCTGGACCGTCCGACCATGTTTTTCGAAATCATTCAGCGCAAGGGCGCCAAGAGCTTCGGAAAAGGAAATTTCAAAGCATTGTTTGAAGCCATCGAGCGAGAGCAAGAGTTGAGGGGAACTCTCTAATCTGTTAAAGGAAAAACAATAAAAGAAAAGAGAAAGACGCGCAGTGGCGCGTCTTTCATTTTCCAACCAATTCTGAACGTTCGAAGCATGTGTATGTACTAACCACTATCGTATTAATTTCGCGCCCGCATGAATACCACCATTTCCATGAGCTATGTGATGATCGGCGTCATGCTGATGCTCGCAACTGCATGTCTATTTGCAGAGTCTGCTGAGCAATGGCTTCCGGGAAATCGCAGGTATGTGATGGCAGGAGTATTGGTCATCTACACCGGTGTTCGTTGGTATCGATTGCAGGTATTCAAAAAACGACTTAACGAGGAGCAACATGACCAAAAGTAACCTCCTATCCTGCTTAGTTGTCTGCACATTGCTAGTAGCTTGCAACGTTGCACAAGACAAAAAGGCCGAGTCCATTACATCGGGCACGCTCAAATTGGGTGTCGACGAATCGTATTCCTTGTTGATGGACACGGAAGTTTTTACTTACACGCATCTCAATAAATACGCTTCTATACAGTCAACCATCGGTCCCGAATCGAACATCATCGAGTTGTTGCTTGCTGATAGCGTGCAATCCGCAGTGGTTGGCCGATCGTTAACCGATGAAGAGCTTGCATTTTTCAAGAGTATACAACGCGTGCCTGAAAGCCTTCTCATTGCCCGCGATGGTATTGCCCTCATTGTGCATCCGGAGCACCCCGACAGTGTGATACACCTCGACAAAGTGCGCGGTCTTTTTAGCGGCACCGATAGTTTGTGGAGCCAGATACAACCCGGCGGCAGCAATGGCAAAGTAAAAGTTGTTTTCGACCATCCGGGTTCTTGCAATGCTCGGTCAATTCGAGAAAAATTCGGTGTGACAGAATTGCCCTCATGGTGCTTCGCTGAACAAACAACTGAAAACGTAATTCAGTTTGTGCACAACAATCCAGGAAGCCTAGGCGTCATTTCACTCAGCTGGATAAGCGATGCAGAGGACAGCACGTGTTCAAAGTACCGCTCGTTAATTAAAACACTCGGCATCGTTGATCCATCCAACGTGATTAAACCCGATATGCCCCGCAGGCCTTATCAGGCTTATGTATTTGATAGAACCTATCCATTGCGCAGAGAAGTATACTACATCCGTGCGGGTCTCCGCGGGACGCTTGGCACAGGCTTTGCCAACCACCTCGTCGGCGAGAAAGGACAGCTTATCATTCACAAAATGGGAATGGTAGCAGCAAAAACCCCAAACCGAACTGTCAAAATCGTAGAGTAATGAACCCGAATAATTCAATCACCATGTTTAAATCCTTTTTCTTGATGAGCGCCTTTGTGGCACTCTCTATTTTCAGCAATGCACAGACTCTTGCTGAAGCTATTCAAAAAACCTTGAGTGAGCGCTTTGAATCTGCAGAGGCCGACCTCAATGGTCTTATTGCTAAAGAGCCAACGGTTGCTATCAATTACGCAGCTGCAGGTTATAACAACCTATACTGGGGAGTGAGCGATCAAGATGACGCAATCGAATTGGCCGAGAAAATGGAAGCCGCTGAAAAACTCTTCCGCACAGGAATTGAGATTGCACCTACAAGCCCGCTTTGCCATGTTGGCCTGGGCCATTTGATGGCCTTTCTCAAAGATGTAAATGGCTGCAATGCGCAATTCGCCAAAGCAGAAGAAATCATGAATACAAAATCGAACAAGGTAGATAAGCTCACGAAGCAACAAGCCTTGTTGAAAATGGCTGAGGCTTGCATGATTGCGAACAATGTGCAATTGGAAAAAGCCATTGTTTATTTGAATACGGCTCTTCCTTTTAACGATAAGAATCCTGAAGTTTACATTCAACTCGGCGACTACTATCGACTGCGCGATGGCATTAACCAAAGCAACGCAATAGCGCAATACAACAAAGCCCTGGAGGTTGATTCCAAATCAACTCGCGCCATTCTGCGCAAAGGGATGTTGTATAAAAGCGTTCAGAACTGGGACGAAGGTTTGAACTATTACAATGAAGCCATTGCTCTCGACCCAAGCTTTGCTCCTGCCTATCGCGAAAAGGCAGAGTTGCTTAAAGATGCAGGTCGCTATACACAGGCAATTGAAGCCTATGCCGGTTACAAAGAACACAATGAAAACTGCCGCGTAAATCAGCGTTATGCCATGTTCGTTTACCTCGCGAAAGATTACAAAAACGCATTGGTTGAATTGGAAAAAGCTCTTCCCTGCAACGACAAGAACGAATACGTTTACCGTGTGCTCGGATACACCTGCTATGAAACCGGTGATTACGCAAAAGGATTGCAGTATATGGATACCTATTTCAACCTTGCGAAAGAATCCGGTAAAGTGAAAATTTCAGGTGGTGACTATGGCCAGAAAGGAAAGCTACTTTCTAAAAACGGCCAAGACTCGTTGGCAGTAGAAATGCTGAAGCAAGCCATTACAGAAGACCCTACCTACGTTGAAGGTTATAATGAAGTAGCATCCATATTGATGAAGCAAAAGAAATATGCTGATGCCGCGAACTATTACCAGCAGAAAATCGATCATTCAGAAACTCCGGCACCTCTCGACTTCTATTATTTGGGTCAGTCGCGCTACCGCAACAAGGAATATGTGTTGGCCGACACTGCATTCGCGCAAGCCGCACCGAAATATCCCGACGCAAACTTCTGGAGAGGTCGTTGCAAAAACGGAATGGAAGCAAACCCCGATCAACCCGAAGCAGGTTTGGCAAAGCCTTATCACGAGAAGTTTATTCAACTCGTTGGTGGTGATGCTCGTTCGATTGAAGCCAACAAGAAAAACTTGATGGAGGCATATAACTACCTTGGTATTTACTACCTCATCAAAAAGGATTACGAATGCAGCCGTGCAGCTATCAATAAAACATTGGCGCTCGACCCGGCTAATAAGATTGCAACCACACTGGCTTCTGACGAAAACGTTTCAAAAGCCGCAGGCACTTGCCAACTCATACCTGCACAACTTGGTGTTGGGCAAGAATAATGGCTAGCAGGATACACATTAAAAACCGGATTTATTCCGGTTTTTTTATTGTCTAAAAAGGAAGTTCTTCCGCCTCGCATGCGTCTTTTGGTACATTCGCTGTCCTG
>CAMAYP010000161.1 GCA_945862415.1 Chryseobacterium gleum
AATGAAGATTGTCAGCAGCACCGCCGACCAAAAGCTTTCGATAACAAAACCGTCCACCAATTGATCGGCAATCATGAGAATGGCGGCATTGATGACGAGCAGAAACAAGCCCAGCGTGAAAACGGTCGCCGGAATCGTAAGCACTACGAGCAATGGTTTGAGGAATGCGTTGAGCAGAGCCAGTACAATAGCGGTAACGATGGCGACCCAAGGTTGTTCAAACCGGATGCTATCCATGAGGTAATCGGCAACCAGCAGCGTAACGGAGGTGCTTATCAGCTGCAGCAAAGTTGTCTTTAGTTGTTCTTGACGTTGCATGGGGCGAAGGTAAGAAAAAGCACTGCGCCATCCCCCACAAGTGTCGCGAGCCCGCAGAGAGGTAAGGACGCGCAGCAGCGCGTCCACAGACACCCTTATGACATGAACGGCTTGCATGCTATGACACGCAGCGGCGCGTCCAAAAAAAAAGACCGCCGAAGCGGTCTTTTCTCATGAGCCATAAGCTAGCTCAATAATCTTAATGCTGAATCACAAACTCTTTGCTAGCACGGTTTGCACCGGTACCAATGCTCAGAGTGTAGTTACCGGCAGGCAAGTAAGTAAAGTCGAACGACTCGCGGTCGCTCGCGTTGAAGTTCTTGCTGATGCGTGTGTAAACAATCTCTTGACCCATTGCGTTGTAAACGCGAACAGGTGCACCCGACAAATCGTTGCCGGTAATTTGAATAACACCGGTGGATGGGTTGGGGAACAGGTTGATTTGAGCTGCTGACATCGTCGCTTCATTCACATTTTGAGTGATGTCTAAGTTGTTGGTGATTGCCAAGTAAACGATGTCGTTGTTGTCCCAAGCATCGAGGTCACCACGCACGTTCAAGCCAGGCTCGGTGTCGCGCTGCACAACGATATGAAGCTTGTCGCTTACACGATTATGCATAGATGGGAATGCATATTCATATTCATTGAATTCAGCATCAGGAGTAAGCTCATATTGTGCACTCCAGGTGTCTCCGCCGTCATCGCTCACTACAGCATAGAGGTGGCTAAACAATTGATCGCCGAGGTATTCTTCGTCGGCAGTGCGGAATACCACATAGATTTTTCCGTCATCGCCTTCAGCCATGGTTGACATAGAGGAAAGACTTGTTCGATAATCGGGAACGTTGTCGATGGTGTAGTCGAAAAGATCATCAGCATCGTTGATGCTTTCTTCCGGAATACCGATAACATAAAGAGAGTCAACAGGCCAGTTACTGTTCCAGTACACGAGTTCTTCACGCTGGAAGACTGTGTATTGCTCATCGCCCGAAACATCGTCAAGGAATTGGAACAGACCAAAAGTAACGTGAGCTACACCGTCTGAGTCAAGAAGGAGTGCACCAACGCCATCGGCAGTTACAATGGTATCGGCAATGCCATCGAGGTCGATGTCGCTGAGTGAGTCACCCACATAACCGAAAATAGGGAAGTCCCAAATGAGTTGTGTTTCCCAAGTTGTTCCGCCATCGTTACTCATCATAAGTTGCGTATCGCAATCTTCGCTGAAAAGTGCAACGGCTACTTTACCATCGCGCGCATCGATTGCATATGAATCGGCTTCGATATTCTTGAAGTTCAGAGAATCGATACCGGCAAAAGCTTGGTTTTGTATGTCCCAAGTAGCACCATTGTCTGCAGAGCGCCAGTAAACCAAGTTACCGTCGATACCATATAGAGGTGTTCCGTCGAGGCCTGAAGGAGCGCTCAGTGCAACCATGTGGATTGTGTTGCCGTCAACCGCAGCACGTGGCCACAAGAAGTCGTTGCCAACGGTTCCGGGGATGCGAGTAACTACCCAGTCGCCGGTTCCAACAGCAGCTCTTTTGGCGAATGCAATGGAGTCGGTTCCGGGGTGGCATACATATGCTTCGCCGCCGTCGCCGGTAGCCATCAAGCCTGGCCATCCGCAACGGAAGTCTTCCAAACGGTCGGCCGGTTCGGAATCCCAATCTTCGTCTTGTCCCATGTTGTAGCCTGTGCCGCGATCGGGCCAGGTGGTTGAATTAGCTGCGGTGCTTTGCGTCCAAGTAGCATGTGCCATTCCGTTGCCATCAACGAAGATGCGTTGCTGATTGGAGTTGTTAGACTGGTTGTCGTACGTAGATGTTCCGATAACCTGTTCCCACAGGGTCATTGATTTTGCCGCCGGGTTGATAGGGTAGGCAGCCGGTTTGTTTTTACTCTTCTGAACCAAATTGGCAGAAGGGGTGTTTTGCATCGTTGATTGTTCGATGCTCACTTTGCGCTGCGGGCCATTTACGGGGGCTGTAGCCTTGCGTGTTTGTGCAACCGCTGACACTGCAAGAAGTGATGTAACTGCAAACAAGTAAAGTCTTCTCATTTTAACTATTAGGATTGTGGTTAATTTGGTCTAAATGTAGAAATAACTGCCTTTGATTTAAGCACTGATTCAGAAAAAATGTATCCAATACAAATAACTGCGGAAATTATAGCCATCGGCGATGAGTTGCTGATAGGTCAAACTATAAATACGAATGCCGCCTGGTTGGGCGAGCAACTAAATGCCATAGGTATTAAAGTGCATCGTTCGGTTGTAATCTCAGATAACGGCAATGAAATCACGGCCGCTCTGAACGAGGCTTCCGAAAGAAGCAACATCATTATAATGACAGGGGGGCTTGGTCCGACAAAAGACGACATAACCAAGCATACGCTCTGCTCGTATTTCAACACAGAGCTGGTGATCGATGCTTCGGCCCTTCAGCGTATCACGGAGTTTTTTGAGCGTCGAGGGTTGCCCATGCTCGAGGTTAACAGGCAGCAAGCTGCGCTGCCCGTGGCTTGCACCGTTATACATAATTATCGGGGCACGGCTTGCGGAATGTGGTTCGAGCGTGGTGATCGTGTGTTTATTTCAATGCCGGGAGTACCCTACGAGATGAAGGGCATGATGGAGGACGAGGTGTTCGGAAAGTTGGCGTCATTCTACAAGCGACCGGTTATTCGTCACCGCACGATACTGACTACGGGGGTCGGTGAGTCATTTTTAGCGCATTTGCTCACCTCGTGGGAGCAAATGCTGGAGGAGCGCAAAATTGCGTTGGCCTATTTGCCATCGCCGGGCATGGTGAAGCTTCGGATGTCTAGTTACGGCGAGGCCGGCAGAAATGTGGAGGAGGATTTTCGCTTATGTGAAGAAGAACTTCACCGATTGGTGGGTGATCACATTTACGGTTATGATAAGGATACCCTTCAGGAGATTGTAGGAGCCATGCTCCGCGAGCGTGGAGCCACCCTCTCAGTTGCCGAGAGTTGCACAGGAGGGACACTTTCGCGCATGGTTACTTCAGTGCCGGGTTCAAGCGATTATTTTAAAGGAGGTGTAATCGCATACAACAATGCCGTCAAGACAAACATGCTCAACGTGGATGCCGCAGAAATTGAGAAATATAAAGTAGTCAGCCATGAAGTTGCCAAGGCTATGGCGATAGGTGCTCGCCGGCAATTTGAATCGGATTGGGCAATTTCTACAACGGGCATTGCAGGTCCCGGCGGAGGAACGGAGGAACAACCTGTTGGACTCATCTATGTAGCAGTGGCCGGTCCAACCGATTGCAAGTCAGTAGAATTGAAGCTCGGCAAACGCCGCGACAACAACATGGATATGGCCTCTTTCGCAGGGTTGAATTTGCTCCGTAAAGAAATTTTATTTTAAAAGGCTGATATTTCAGGAAATTGTCGTTTCTTTGCCGCCCATTTTAAAAAGTATATTGCCATGGCACGCGTTTGTCAGATTACAGGAAAGACCACACAGTCAGGACACAGAGTGTCTCACTCGAATATTAAGACCAAGCGTAAGTTCTATCCGAACTTGCAATACAAGCGTTTTTGGTTAGAGGAAGAGAAGCGCTTTGTAGAATTGCGTGTTACTCCGAAAGGAATGAAGACCATCAACAAATTGGGTTTAATGGCTGCTATGAAGCAAGCCAAGGAGCTCGGTTACATTGCATAATGAAATCATGTAGAAATGAAAAAGCACTGCTGAATGCGGTGCTTTTTCATTGATACGGGTTCGGATACAAACAGGGTGTATGTTGAAAGTTTCAATTCACACACGTTTGAAAGGCTGTGCCATAGTATATTTGCAACCTTTGTTAAATTAAGACTTACCAATTAGTTCAGATACATGCGTAATAAATCGCTCTTATGGATCTTCGTGATCCTGCTCACATTGACGGTAGTATATGTGCTGTCGTTCGGATTTGTAGCCCGCAGCTACGAAAAGAAGGTTGGCCAACTGGTAGAAGACTCGTTGAGCACTGCTGGGGTTTCCTACACCGTTGGTGATTCGGCCTATACCGCTTTGTATCGAAAGGTGCTTCGCGACAGCGCCGATGCTTCTGCATTTCCTGTGTTTGGGCACAGCTACAACTACTTGAAGGAGCGTGAGCTCAACCTCGGTCTCGACCTCAAGGGTGGTATGAGCGTGGTACTGGAAGTATCGATTCCCGATCTTTTCATTGCGCTTTCCGACAATAACAACAATCCGGTTTTCCAAAAATCGATTGCCGACGCGAAGCTCGCTCAACGCAGCTCATCCAAGGCGTACGTTGATTTGTTCTATGATGCATGGAAGCAAAACAACACCTCAGGTCTTGAAATGTGGCGCATTTTCGACACGATGGAGAACAAGGGTAAATTCCCTGCTAAATCTGCCGATGACGATGTTGTCGAAATTCTCCGTAAGGAAGCCGATGACGCTCTCAACAACACGGAGAACATCATCAAAAAGCGTATTGAACCATTTGGAGTTACGCAGGCCAACGTGCAGCGCCAGTCGCTTACAGGCCGTATCGTGGTTGAACTTCCAGGTGTTGATGATCGCGAACGCGTTCGCAAGACCTTGAAAGCAACAGCAAACCTTGAGTTCTGGGATACGTAC
>CAMAYP010000162.1 GCA_945862415.1 Chryseobacterium gleum
GCCAATCCTCATATCGATCGGATTCATGCTATAGAAGAAAGTGTGAAGGAAGTTTTACCGCAGTTGCGGGAACAACGCTTCGACCACATCATTGACCTGCATAGCAACTTTCGCTCAGCACAGGTAAAACGCGCACTCGGCACACCTTCCACCTCACTCAAAAAATATAATATTCAAAAATGGCTTTGGGTGAATATTGGAATCAACAAGATGCCCGACCGACATATTGTGGAGCGGTACTTCGACACGCTACTTCCATTGAACATCTCTAACGACCAAACTGGACTAGAATATTATATTCCTAAAGAAAAAGAACTTCACCACGATCAACATCCTCCCCAGATGCTGCAGCCCTTCATAGCATTTGCCATTGGCGCTGCGCATGAAGGAAAAAAAATGAGCAGAGAGCACATCATTGAAGTTTGCAAATCCATACAACACCCCTTGGTTCTGATTGGAGGCACTGAAGACCGTGAACTTGGAATCGCTATCGCATCTGAATGCGGCAACACCGTTTATAATAGTTGCGGACAGTGGACATTGCATCAAAGTGCTGACGCAGTAAGCAAAGCGGAGATTGTAATAGCCGGCGACACAGGCATGATGCACATTGCTTCAGCATTAAAAAAGAAGATTATCTCTTTGTGGGGATGCACCAAACCGGGACTAGGCATGTACCCTTATCTACCCGATCCATTGAGTATTATACTTGAACCTTTGGAAAGCGCTTCGTTCAAACCGCTATCTCACCCGTGCTCGAAGCTTGGTAATCGTTGCAAACACGGCATGAACAACCGTTGCATCGACCACATCACCACCGCACAAGTAGCAGCTGCTATTGAAACGCTTTGGGTTCCACAAACAGCGCCTTTAGCTCAGTAGCCTCATCGGGCTTCATTTTTCCGGCGAGTATTAACTTCAATTGACGACGACGCAAAGCCCCGTCATAACGGCGCTTCTCCTCCTCCGTTTCGGGAACCAGCTCAGGAACGGGTATGGCGCTTCCAATTTGATCAACCGCCACAAACGTGTAGTTCGCTTCGTTGCATTTCTTGCGCTCTCCCGTTTGCGCATGCTCCACGAACACTTCCATATAGACTTCCATCGAAGAGTTGAATGAACGTGAAACCTTCGCTTCGATCGTAACGATATCACCCAATTTAATAGGGTGCTGAAACGAGACGTTGTTTACCGCTGCTGTCACAACGATTCTGCGGCAATGACGATGTGCTGAAATGGCTGAAATAACGTCCATCCAATTCAGCAACTGTCCACCCATCAAATTACCAAGGGTATTAGTATTCTCGGGCAATACAAGGTGAGTGGCAGTTGCGATCGTTTCGCGTGCAAAGACTGTCTGTTTATTCATGCTTCAAAGTTACGGTCTTGATCGTTATTCGAAGCAAGAAGATTTGCTGCTGCTCGGTGTGATATTCCCTTACTTTTACTTCATGAAAACATACCAATTACTTACTGCATCTGATGCCTGGTCAATCGAAAAAATGCGCACAAAAGCAGAAAAACTGATGAACGAAAAAGTTGCCGAAGGATATGAAATCAACTTTGTAACGTTCGGTTACAACATGTGGATGATGCCAACTCTTTATATCACCGTTAGCAAATAATAAATACCTGAGCGATATGCGAGTTCTTCTATTTCTCGTTTTGTCAATCCTGCTTTTTTCGTGCACGCAAACCAAGTCGAATCAGGATAATTCACTCATCTCCTACTTCACCTACAACGACTCCATCGAAGCCGGAGGTGTGCGCATGATTCCCATTGAAACGCATGTGGGCAAATTCAACGTATGGACGAAACGCTTTGGCACGAATCCGCGCATCAAAGTGCTTTTGCTTCATGGTGGTCCGGCCATGACGCACGAATACATGGAGTGCTTCGAAACTTTCTTCCTCCGCGAAGGATTTGAGTTTTACGAGTACGATCAGCTCGGCTCTTACTATAGCGATCAACCCACGGATAGCAGTTTGTGGACTAACGAGCGTTTTGTAGAAGAAGTAGAACAAGTGCGCCGAGCCATTGGCGCCGACAGCAGCAACTTCTACGTGCTCGGTAATTCTTGGGGAGGCATACTGGCCATGGAATATGCTCATAAATATCAGCAGCATTTAAAGGGGCTCATAGTAGCCAACATGGTTGCCAGCGCACCTGAGTACGGCAAGTATGCCGACGAAGTATTGGCTAAGCAAATGGATCCCGCTGTTCTTGCAGAGATTCGCGCTATTGAGGCGAAGAAAGACTTCAGCAACCCTCGCTTCATGGAGCTGTTGCAAGAGCATTACTACAACCATCACATCTGCCGCTTGAATCCATGGCCCGAGCCCTGCACACGTTCATTCAAGCATGGCAACAACACCATTTACACGCTTATGCAAGGCCCAAGTGAATTCGGTATCAGCGGCCGTTTAGCAAGTTGGGACATCAAAGAACGATTGCACGAAATCATGACCCCCACCCTCATGATTGGAGCCAAGCACGACACGATGGATCCTGCCGCCATGGAGGAACAAAGCAAGATGGTTCCCAACGGCCGATTCTTATATTGCCCTAATGGCAGCCACCTTTCGATGTGGGATGACCAGCAAGTTTTCATGAGTGGGGTGATTCGGTTTATTCGGGATGTAGACTTCAATAACGCTATCCATTAAAGCTCTCATATAAGATTGAAAATAAACAATTACTTAACCTTCAGAAAAAATCTCCGCCCTTCTTAATCGTATTTTTACGATAAATAAAAAGCAACGTGAAGAGAACTCTGCATTGTCTATTTATCATTGCCATAGCGTATATGTCGTTCACGGACAGCATCCGCGCGCAAAGCATTGCCGGCCTATTCCCAACCCTTGATGCATCGTGGCAATTAAATGAAAAACAATCCATAAGCACGTACCAGTTTTACGCTATACCAATGAGATCACTTGAGAGCGAAAATGCCAGTCATCCCAAGTGGTTGCTTTACTATGGTGAATACAGTGCGAATCGAAATCTTGGAAAAAACTTGTCACTTTCCGGCGCCTATGTATTTCAATTGGAAAACATCGGAAACAGCAACGTTGCGACAGAAAACCGCGCACATGTTCAATTGAAATATTCAACCACGGTAGGTAAAGTAAACATCGTCGGACGAGTGCGCTCAGACAATAGGTTTATTAAACTACCTGAAACAGCATCACCCAACTATGCACATCGAATGCGCTTTTTAGGAGGACTGAGCGTACCGCTCAATAAATGGACTCTGATTGCATACGAAGAACTATTCTTCAATACTCCCACTTTGGGCGAATGGCGTTATGCTGAGAATTGGGCCGCTATTCAATTGAAAAGACAACTGGCCAATCATCTGCATCTGGAAGCAGGGCCGCTATTCATCACCTGGAAACTTCCTACAGGCCGCTGGTACAATCAGTATTATCTGCAAACAACCTTGAACCTATCGTTTTAGGCGAGAATCCAAGCTAAAGCTTTCTAAAGAACGCGGACACCCGGCAATTCAGCCTACTTTCGATCAAAATTGTAGGCATGAAACTATTGAAATATGCTCTTATTGGCCTCGGTGGCATTCTCGCAATCGTGCTCATCGTGGGTTTGTTCCTTCCCACAGAATACAGCGTTTCACGCGAAGTCACCATCAATCGCGGTAAAGGAGAAGTATTCGACTATGCGCGAATGCTCGAGCATCAGCTCGAATACAGCGTGTGGTGGAAAATGGATCCTAAGCAAGTCACCACATTTAACGGCGAAGACGGAACAGTTGGTTTTGTTGCTGCGTGGAAGAGCGAGCTTGATTCGGTAGGTTCAGGTGAAGAAGAAATTGTAGCGTTACAAGAAGGTGAACGAATTGGTTTTGCTCTGCGTTTCAAAACACCGTTCGAATCGAATGCAAGCAGCGAAATGCTGTTCGCGGCGCCCGACAGTAACACAACTAAGCTAACGTGGAATTTCAACGGCGACATGTCATACCCTTTCAACGTGATGCAACTCTTCATGAGCATGGAAGATATGCTGGGCAATGACATTGAGCAGGGCCTTCAGAACATGAAAATCATCTTGGAAAAAGAAGCATCATCATCAAGCAAGCAAAAACTCCCCTACTGGCAGTGGTCGGAAGATGGCTGGCGCTGGACGCAGGTGCGGCTGAAGGGAGAGGGATGCTGACAAGTGCGAGGTGCGAGGTTCTAAGTCCCATCGACGACAAACGCAAACAGCGCGTTGTGGCTAAGAGAAGGCTGAGAGCGAAAATGGGTTGATATTCATTAATAAGCAAGACGCGCTGCAGCACGACGCTAACCGGATGCTCGCGTACTTAGTACTTCGCACGTCGCACATCGCCCTTCTCGATGATGTCTTTCGCCACCGGCCCCCACTCATTATTCGTCCAGCGACGCTTGGGCTGTCCGTCGCGAACCAATATATACGCAGGGAAATGCCCACCGGCGTGCGTAGCCATCACATCCATATCGGTTGCCATTACTACTTCGAACGCTCCGGCGGCCTCAGCGCGATAAGGTTCGAGCCAACTGCTGTCGGCCGTGCACACCACCATGCGCATGCGCAAATTGGGATTGCGTTGGTGCAACGCATTCATATCGTTCACCGCGCGCTGGCAATACGGGCAGTCGGCAATGGCGATCACGAGTAAATCAGTAGCCTCGTAATCTGTTGTTGCCTCTACCTGCGACATATCCTGCGACAAATCCCACAACAGGTCTTCATAAATTGGATGCTGCATGAAGCCAATCGCAAATGGCAACGCTGCTATGAGAACAACCGCAGCCACCTTCTTCCATGTTGCGTTCCAGGCAACGCTGCGTGCTACCATAAGCGAACATAGCACGCCCAACAAGACCAACAACACGTAATACGACCACTCACTCATTGTCCA
>CAMAYP010000163.1 GCA_945862415.1 Chryseobacterium gleum
AAGCAGGTAAGCCCAAGAAGGTAAAGTTGAAGTTCAAGCCCGCGAAGTACAATCCGGAAGATGTGGATGGGGTGGATGTGGAGATCGGAGAGGTGAAAGGCTTATAGGGCATTTATGCATTGATCAATTCAGTCATTTTAAATTGGAGATTACGGATTACGGATTACGGATTAATCCGTCATCCGTAATCCGTCATCCGTAATCCTTCACTACTTCTTCACATACGTCTCCACCACCTCCGTCAGCAGCCCTTGCATAGTAGGCGCGTCGGTCATGGAGTAGGTTTGGGGTATGTCGAACTCTGTCGGTTCTACTTTTTCAAAGCAAACACGTTTGGCCTTCATGCGCATGCAGATGCCGTATTGCTCGATGTCGTAGGCCATCATAAAACCTTCGAGATTTCTGTAAGGGTTCCACCAGTTGCTGTTGTCGAGGCCGATGGAACGTGTAGCGTAAATGTCTATAGTAGGTTTGGCAGGGTCTTCCGGGTGAGCAATGGTCTTGTAGCATTTATAACCACAGATGAGTTTGGTTTCGGTGGTTTTCTCGAGTGTGTAACCAGGCATTTCATCGAACCAATGCATGGTTTGTTCCTTGTTCATTTTCATTGCCGATCGCTTGCTCATGTTTTTGAGTAGCTGGGCAAATTCTTTTTGAGTGTTATCGACGATGAAGTCGGTGGTGAGCATGTCGTATTCCGACTTGATGGAGGAGTGCAGTTTGTTGTCTTTGAAAGTTACCGTCATCTCTTTGGGGTAGAGGTCCATCATCACCGAAGGCGTTTCATACGGGTACGAGATTTCGTACACGATCTTTCCTTCGATATCTGCTCCGGCCTTGCTTAGGCTGCTGCAGGATGCCACAAACCAGACGAAGACTATCATCAGGAGTAGCGCCATGCATTTTGTTGTGTTGTTCACCGTTTTTTGCTTTGGTTGAAAATGAGTATTTGGGGTTTTCTACGGGGTGGGAGGGGGAAAGGTTACGGATGTGGATTAAGGATTACAGATTACGGATTACAGATTACGGATTGGGTCGAGAGTCCCTTATTGAGCAAGTGTTGTGATTGCCAAAGCGGAGGGATTATCGCTTTTCCAGTGCGACCCATTACATTCGTAATCCGTAATCCGTAATCCGTCATCCGTCATCCGTCATCCGTAATTCCCCCATGCTCCTCCTCATCCGCCCGGCCGCCTTCGCGCTCAACGCGCAAACTGCGGTTAATAATTACTTTCAGCCACAAACGGCCGATGAAGATGCGGTTGCGATTCACACTGCTGCGCTGGCAGAGTTCGATACCATGGTGCAGCAGTTAAGGAATGCGGAGATTGATGTGGTAGTGGTGCAGGACACATCGGAGCCGCATACACCCGATAGCATTTTCCCCAACAACTGGGTGAGCTTTCATGAAGAGGGACATGTGTTGTATCCGATGTATGCCGCCAACCGACGGTTGGAGCGCCAGCTGGATATATGGTCATCACTTCCGCCTTCCGATTTGAAAATCGATTTGTCGGATGAAGAAAACCAGGGTCGATTTCTGGAAGGCACAGGTAGTCTTGTGCTCGATCGAGCCAACCGCGTGGCTTATGCCGCCATATCGCAGCGCACGGATAGAGACTTGGTGCTTCGCTGGTGCGAGACGATGAAGTACAAACCCGTTACATTCTCGGCCTTGCAAACGGTGGGTGAAGAGCGCTTGCCCATTTATCACACGAATGTTATGATGTCGGTAGGAGAGGGCTTCGCCTTGTGGTGCCCGGAGTGTATCGACGATGAGGCTGAACGAAGCGCTGTGGAAACATCCTTGCGCGGGGCCAACAAGGAGCTCATCACCATCTCTGAAACACAAATGCACTCATTCGCGGGCAACATCTTGCAAGTCTTCAATCGCAAGAATGAACCGTTCATCCTCATGTCGGCCGCCGCAGAAGCCGCTCTTCAAGGTCCGGCGCTAGACGCGCTGAAACGCCATGGCAACATTCTCTCTTGCGCCATACCCACTATTGAGAAGTATGGAGGGGGTAGTGCGAGGTGCATGGTACTGAGTACTGGGTACTGGGTACTGAGTACTGGGTACTGAGTACTGGGTACTGAATACTGAGTACTGAGTACTGAATACTGAGCGCTGAATACTGAGCGCTGAATACTGAGCGCTGAATGCCCAGTCCCCAGTCCCCAGTCCCCACTCCCCACTCCCCAGTCCCCACTCCCCCCTTACTAACACCCCCCGGTCGAAACTCCACAAAAGGACGCTCGAATGCTCCAGTGCAGCGGTTTATGTTTACGCATCCAATAAACTGAAATGCGAAAACTGATCATCATCTCTATGGCAGCAGCAATGCTGTCTTCATGTGCCACCAACACCAGCACGCGCAGCACGCAGCGTAAAATGGTTCGCCCTGCAACGGGTACCTCGAGCAATCTGGATGTATTGATGCGTCCTGTGCTTGCCGATGTTAGCATCAGCGAGAAGCGCGAAGTGTTTGTGTACACCACCACCAGCGAAGACATGAGCACTGCATTATATCTAGGTCGCGGTAAAAAGCGCGGTGAGGATATTTTTGTTTCTTCGCGTGAAGTGATGAAGCGTGAAGCGGAGAACAGAGCGCAGTTCGCGTTTTTGGAGGAGTACAAGTGCGACTTCCTGATTGATCCTATTTACTTGTTTCAATTGGAGAACACGTCGGAAGACAACACGGTATTGATCAAAGTACAGGTTACAGCCTATACAGCCAAGTATAAGTCGTTCACGCAGCCCGACAGTTTGCCAAAGAGTGTGATTCAAGCGAACTCGCTCGTAGATAGGGAGCTTCCGTTGGTTACCAACACCAACTCATACATCGATCGAACCTTCCGTGCGTGGTCGTTCACACTGGGGGCTGATGGCGTATTGCCATTCGGCGACTGGGCCGAGAATACCCCGTATGGTTATGGCGGAAGCGCTATGTTGAGCTATGCATTGGGTAAGAAAATGGATGTTATTGGTCAGTATGGCATCGTAAGTTTTGCAATCGACCCTGGAGCTAGCGATGTATTTAAGGAGTCGCTTCTACGTCCGGCACAAATAGGAGTGAAGGCCTATTTTGCACAGCGCGATAAAGGAGCATTTGCCTTCGCACAATACGGTTCGTATCAGTTTACAACCGAACGTTATGATGCAACTACTGAAACCACTACTACTTTCAACGACGTTTTCGACGGCTTCACAATGGGTATTGGATATCAGGTTAACAAGGATTTTGAAGTTTCTGCTAAATACACCACGTTGGGCACGCCGGTGCAAAATTCCAATTATGTTGGGGTGAGGGTGGCGTATCGTCTGTTCGGATCGAAGTGATAGATTGACTCCATCTTATCGACTCAAGTGCAGGGACGCGCAGCTGCGCGTCCTTACTGCCATGCGTTGTTAAAACCGTTTTGATGCAATACGGCTTCCTCCTGACTAAATTTGCTTCATGATGATTTCCGGATTCGACATGCACGCCATCGTGGGCGATGCAGTGCGCAAGGCTTGTAAAGATTTATTCTCAACTGAACTGACAGATGCTCAGTTGCAACTGCAGAAAACCCGCAAGGAGTTTGCCGGGCATATCACAGTGGTTGTGTTTCCGATTACCAAAATTTCCAAGCTCTCTCCCGAAGCTACCGGTGAGGCTCTCGGCAATTACATGACCGAACATGTGCCTGCTGTGAGTGCATTCAATGTGGTGAAAGGGTTTCTGAACGTGTCGTTGAGTGAAGCCTTCTGGAGTGGATTTTTCTCCGAAGCATTGGCCGACCAACGATTTGGCTTTGCTGATGAAGGAAGCGCACCGCATGTGATGGTAGAGTATTCTTCACCCAACACCAACAAGCCGTTGCACTTGGGGCACTTGCGCAACAACTTCCTGGGTTATTCGGTCAGCGAAATTTTGAAAGCCGTGGGTCATCGAGTAACGAAAGTTCAAATCATCAACGACCGCGGTATTCACATTTGCAAAAGCATGGTGGCTTGGGTCAACTTCGGGAATGGAGAAACACCGGAATCATCGGGATTGAAAGGAGATAAGCTCGTAGGTAAATACTACGTTGAGTTTGACAAGGCGCACAAGGCGCAAATGAAAGAACTGATGGCGCAGGGTGTTGCAGAGGAACAGGCAGCCCAGCAAACGGCTGTAATGCAACAAGCGCAGGAAATGCTCCGTGCATGGGAAGCACGCGATGAAGAGACGATTGCCTTGTGGAAGAAAATGAATGGCTGGGTGTACGACGGATTCACATCCACCTACAAGGCCATGGGCGTGGATTTCGATAAGCTTTATTATGAGAGCAATACGTATATAAACGGAAAGGAGGAAGTAGAGAAAGGCTTGGCATCGGGTGCATTTTTCCAAAAGGAAGATGGTTCTATCTGGATCGATTTGACCGAGGAAGGACTCGATCAGAAAGCATTGTTGCGCAAGGATGGAACAGCGATGTACATCACGCAGGATATCGGCACTGCTATTCTGCGCTTCCGCGATTTTCCCGATTTGGCGTATCAGATTTATACGGTCGGAAATGAACAAGAGTATCACTTCAAAGTGCTCTTTAAGATATTGAAGAAGCTCGGTTTCGAGAAGGCCGATCAATGTTACCACCTCAGCTACGGCATGGTGGAATTGCCTGAAGGCAAAATGAAATCGCGCGAGGGCACTGTTGTCGATGCCGACGATTTGATGGAGGAGATGGCCGGCGTGGCGCACGAGGTTTCTGCCGAACAAGGTAAGCTCGAAGGGCTGCCGGAAGAGGAGAAGCAAGAGCTCTACCGCACCATTGGAATGGCGGCTTTGAAGTATTTCCTGTTGCGTGTCGACCCGAAGAAGAACATGCTGTTTGACCCGAAAGAAAGCATCGACTTCAACGGTAATACCGGTCC
>CAMAYP010000164.1 GCA_945862415.1 Chryseobacterium gleum
GTAGCTCACAGCGGCATTCCAAGATCCGTGTTGCAAACCGACGATGAAGAATCCGGAGTCTTTCGCGCGAACAAAAAGTCCGGCATACACACCGTTGCGTGCCCATGGTTTTTCACTCAAGGTGTAGTGAGCAAGTCCGCCGATATTGAATTCTGTGTATTTACCCTGAACCATCAAGAGCATCATGGGCTCCAAGGTGAGTTCTTTACTGACAACTTGCTTGTAGCTTCCATGAAGGTTAAAACGTGAATCCAGTTTTACATAGCCTTCATCGAAGAAGCTTTGCTTCGGGCGAGATAAATTGAAAAGGCTGATACCTGCAGAGAATGAACGTTTTTCGTCGATGGTGCGAGCAACGGTTGCTCCTAAATTCAAATTGAAATACCCTCTGCCTGCACGCGGAAAAATTTCACCGTTTGACTGGTTCGGGTCATAGTTCGTTCCATTCCACTGGCTGTCGGTTGTGAGTTTGGAATAGTCGATTTTCATGGAAGTGTATCCCATCATGGCTCCTAAACTCAAGTTCGTCTTCTTTGCTGACGACAACTTGAATTGCTGTGCTACCATCAGGTTCATACCGGTTGTTTTCAGCTGTGAGTCACCTGCTTTATCAGAATACACGGAGATGCCGCCATGAAAGGGTAATTCTTTGAAATTACCATCTGCTTTATTCAAAAAGCCATCGGGCAGGGTGATGTTGTTAGCATCGGCCCCAACCGCAAAGGTTGAGTAGGGCGTGGTAACGGAGCGCCATTGTGTGCGCTGATTGAGACCCACTCGGTAGGAGCCTTCAAACTGTCCGCATAGGGCGGGGTTGAGCAGCAAAGGCGATTGAAAGAACTGTGAGAAATGAATGTCTTGGGCGGTGAGATTTAAGCTTGTTGCGGAAAGCACAACGGTTGCAAAAAGCGCAAAAAATCTATTTTGAAACATGAGTGGTAGATCGGTTAATTAGGCTATCGAATCACGGTTATATTCCCCTTTTCAAAGTATTCTTCGCCGCCTTCACAGGTGGCTTCTAGGTAATATACAAACACATCGGGATCCACTTTCATTTCTTTGAAAGTGCCATCCCATCCTTCATTTTGATTAAAGGTTTCAAACACCACTTGCCCCCATCGGTTGTAGATCGCCAGGTGAACTTTGGAAAGGTTCAGGCTACGAACATACAACTTTTCGTTCTTCCCATCGGCATTTGGGGTAAAGGTGTTGGGAACGAAAATGCTCGGAGGCCCGCAAACGAAGTTGAGCACACGTACCTCAACGGTGTCAACTGCGCTGCACTGTGAGTCGGAAACCGTAACAGTGTACACGGTAGTTTGAGTGGGTGAGGCCAACGGGTTTTGAATCGATGCGTTGTTGAGTGTTTCGGAAGGTGTCCAGGAGTAACTATAACCACCGGGCTGCACATTGAGCAGCGCATTTTCACCTGAAGCTATGATGGTCGGATTGGCGGAAGCTGTTATAGAGGCTGTGTTGAGCGAACTGATGGAGACCAATACGGAATCGCTGGCTGTGCATCCTTCGTCTGATGTAGCAACCACAGTGAACAGGGTATTCGCGCTGATGTCTGCAAGAATCGTTGATGTGTTTTGTCCGGCTAAAATGGGCTCTTCAGGGCTCCAGCTATAGTCGAAGAGCGGGCTCGGATTTTCGACTGCGATTGTAATCTGCTCGTCGGCACATACGGTAAAGTCGGGCTGAAGCGTTGTTTGGTCATCGGCGAGTTCAATGTATACCGGTTGTTCTATGCTGCAGCTACCACTCACAATTTGCACGTAGTAGATGTCGCTATTGATGGCCTGCACGGTTATATCTACATCGGTGCTGTCGTCGTTGAGTTGTGTATTGAATCCCCAGTTGTTGGAATCGCTCCAAACAATCAGTGCATCGGCGGGGGAGTAGTTCGCGGTGAGGGTAATTTCAGCGGGCTCACACAGCACGGTATCGGTTGTCAGGTTTTCAAATTGCAGCACGTCGACATGCAAATAGTACGTTGTGATGCAGCCGAAATTATTTTGGGTGATTACAAAGTCCTGACTTTCTGTGCCGTTATAGAAGGTGGAATACTCTTCCGGGTCACTGAGGTTTTCATTGGGTGCCCACGAGAAGAAACCTTGGTCTGAAGGCATGGTCAGTACATTATTCGGTGGACCACACACCACGATATCATCGAGGGTGAGCGAATCAGGTTCCGTAATGGTGATACTGTGTTGCACGCTGTCGGCTCCGTTGCATGTGAGACTGCTCGTGATGGTTAGAGTAATAGTGTACGTTCCCGGTTGTGCATAGGTGTGTGTAGGAAGTGAGTCGGCAGAAAATGTGCCGTCTCCAAAATCCCAGTAGTATGTTTCAGCGCCAATGCTTTCGTTTACAAGGAAGGTTTGATTTCCTATGCATTCGGTTGGGCCAACATAAAAGTCGGCAACCGAAAGCGGCAGTTGGAAGTCAAATTTGAAGACTGCGTTGTTGCAGCCACCAAATGCTGCTGCTCCATTTAGAGTTCCTGTTGTTGAAGGGAAATCGCTGTTTCCAGTGCAACCTGCGCATACACTTTGGTAGATGATTCCTTTGCGATCGAAGCGACTGGTACCACCATCGACGTGTTCTTGGCTGGTACCTCCACCGAAGAAGGTTGCATATTCGAGAAAAGTCATGTTCTCATCGAAAACGGCCATGTAGAAATCGCCCGTTGAGCAGGTCGCGTCGAAAGCGTTGGCTGTTGTAGGCATTGTGAACATGGCGTGCAAATGGTCGCTGGGGTTGAGTGGATTATCTGCTACTTCATTCACGCCCCATCCGGAAATGTAAACTCGATTGCAGTAATCGACGAGAAATGCAGCAGGCGAAAGATTGGGCTTGCTGTTGCCCGTGCCTACCACGGTAGACCAAACGTTGTTGCTCAATGCAGCGTTGAACTTAGCGATGAGGTTGCCGCTGTTGGCATTGGAATAGGTTGCGTTTTGAATGAGGCTATTTCCAGCTGCTGTTTGTCCGAAGATGTAAACGAAATCATCGTTGTCGATTTCAATGAAGTAAGCCTGGTCGTATGCTGTGCTTCCCCAGTAGGTTCCTGAGGTAATTTGATTGCCTGTTTCTGACAGGCGAATGATATACGCATCGGAACTACCGCCTCCATATAAAGTTTGTGCAGCGCCGGCTCCCAGGTTGAGGGTAGGTGAGGTTGTTCCGCCGCAAAAGAAATGTTCGCCAATTGAATTTTCAGCAACGGAGAATCCGGAATCGTCGCCGCTACTGCCAAAGTATGAAAGCCACAGAGCCTCAGTAAGTGTCGGATTGAATTTTCCAACGAGCGCATCGAGTCCGCCGCCGAGGAAGTCCTGGAAGGCATTGTTGGTAGCAATGTCCGCAGAGCGCGTAGACGATACGATGAGGATGTTGCCTTCTTCATCGAGTTCAACTTCTCCGCGAAACTCATCGGCATAGTTGTATTTCAACACAGCAGCATCGCATATACCATCGTTCGCGCTGCCACCTATGTAGGTCGATGCGAGCAATGCATCACCAAAAGCACTGAAACGAGCAACGATGATGTCTGCACCGTTGGGGAAATTTGCTCCGGTTCCCGATGGTTGAGCAACGGGACCACCTCCGAAGGTAGAGTCGATGGCACCCACTGTAACTGGGAAATTGGGCGATCCTGTTGATCCATAAACGATAAGCTCATTTTGTTCATTTACGATAATACTGTGTGGCAATTCATCGCCCGAGCCGCCCAGAAAAGTTGACCACAGCATGAAGTCGCCGTTCAATCCATATTTGGAAATGGCGATGTCGATACCGCTCTCTATGGTGCTATCACCACCGTTATGCGTTGTGTCATAAGCACCCATTGTTGTCGGATAGCCTTGTCCGAAAGCAGAGCTACCACTATACAGAGCGCCTGCTTCATCGTAGGTTGCGGTGTATCCGAAGTTGTTGCTCGTGCTTCCCGAGTAGGTCGAGAAGATCAACTCCGGGTCAATGGTGAGCGCGTAGTTTTTATCGAAGCCATTCGGGAACTCGAAGGTGACTTCGTTTTTGCGGATGCGATAGCGACAGGATACGAGTTGCTTTTGACCGTCTATGATTTGCCAGGCAAGTGGTTTTTGTTCGGTCACATCACCAATCGAGGTTGTTACGACCAGCCGGTCATTTTCAATACTCAGCTTGTCATGGCCTTCGTAAGTCATTTTGATTTGAGAGGCATCTGCCCCCGGAGCAACTACCAGATCGTATTTTAAAAACGGCCCATCGGCGTGCATCAGCATTTCGATACCGGGGTAGAGATTTTGTAGAGAGGCTTCCTTGTAGTGTCCGCAGTTGCCCGCCCAATGCGATTGGTCGTTTCCCAAGAAATAATTGCTGTAAGCCGTTTGTTTTTCGGTGAGCAATGAACGAATGTTCTCCGCTGCGCTGGCTGCAAAGGTCATTCGGTATGCATGACCGCGAACGCGGGGGTGATGTGCAGTTTCATCGGGTGTAGAATGCAGACCGCCTAGATCATACAGATGGTAGGTGAGTGCACCTTTTTCAAGAAATACCTTTCCACCCTGCACATCAGCAGCGGCCACAACAGCATCGGGCCATTGCCCGCGGTTTTCAACCATGTGCATCGCGTTGTGCTGGGCCATGAGCGTAAAAAAGCTCATGCACAACACCCAAGTTAAACCTAAGTATTTGCGCATGAGCCGAAAATAGTAAGAAAGCGCTAATGAATTTCTGCTGACACCTTTTTTCGAGTTAAGAAGAAAACAGAAAACAAAAGGATCAACAGAGCGGCTGTCGATATAAAACTTCGAAGTGTGTTTGGCTTTATATAAGCCGGTATGCCCTCGTTCCTTAAGTTTTCACGTGTGCGTGGATTTAAGAATTT
>CAMAYP010000165.1 GCA_945862415.1 Chryseobacterium gleum
CGATCGGCTTCGTCCTCAATGTAAAGTACTGGCCATTGCTCATCCTGCTTTGCGCAATGCCTATGATACTTATGATATGGAGCAATTGAGCGGATATGATTTGGTGGAGGCTTTAAATCATATCAAGTTTAGTTTGCCACAATGGGATGCCGCGTTGTCTTCCGGTCGCCCGGCATACATAATAGCCAATGATGATAACCATGATATTGGCAACGTAAACGATTATGGTCGGCTGGCAACAGTAGTAAGTTCCGGCACAAATCAGCAGAATCAAATTTTAGAATCACTTCAGCAAGGCAAAGCGTATGGTTTAGAAATTTACACACCGGATGGTGAAACTCACGAGCTCAAAGTAGAGCGTTTTCGCGATTTGCCTCATTTGAATCAATGCGCCATGCAAGGGGATACCGTTCTTCTTGCATCTTCCCAACCTATTCATCATATAAAAGTGATGCATCAAAATGGAGAGGTATTTTTAGATAGCACCATAACTCAAGGTGCCGAGCAAATTTCCTTTAGTATTGCCAATGCGGTTTCCTATGCGCGAATTGAAGTCGAAGCGGGCAAGAAGCATCTCTTGTATTTAAACCCCATTATGAAGTCTTCAACCGGTAAAAAACCTTTCGTGCAAATGGCACAAGTCAATCCGGGTAAGACCACCAATAGAAGGATTTTGGGCTTCGCTTTTATTATCTTGATGGGTGTTGTATTTTACCGTTACCTGCAGCGAAGAACGAACGTGCGGATGCCGCGAATTGAAGTTTCATTCAGACCGAAGGTGATAGTGTCCTCACGTGGTTTGAGGAAGTTGCGTTAAGGAAAATCAGTGATGATACCATCAACTCCCAACTCCAACAATTCCTTTCTCTTTTCCGCATTATTCACCGTCCAGGGGATGAGCATTATGTTATTTTCCCTACAATAACTCACTACAGAGTCATTCACCAGGGCAAAGTTTGGACTATAAATAGAAGGGATGTATCCGAGCTCATTCACCGCAATAGAGGGGTTTGGTTCCTCTTCAACAAGCAGCGCTGTGCGAATATGTGAACGCATGTTTCGAGTCTGGCGCAATGCTTCCGGATCGAATGATTGTATAACACATCGCTCGCTGACATTCATCTTTTCAATCACGTCAATAATGAGGCGTGCAAATTCGCGCTGTGAAGGATGCATTACACCAACACCCTCCGGAGTAGATTTGATTTCTATATTGTAGTAAGGCTTGGATCGTTGCAATTCCGCTGAATATTTTTCGGCTCGTGTAATGACCTCCTCCAGCGAAGGAATGAGCACATCCACATTATTTTGCTGCGGAAATCGGGCTTGAGCTTTTGTGCCACATCGATAACTCTGAACTTCTTTCAGTGTCATATCAGCGATGCGAAGTGGTTTCTCCACCTCACACAGTGAGGGAAGAATTTCCGGATCATGACTTACCACAACGATACTATCTCGGGTGACGACACAATCCATCTCTAAGGTAGTTACACCCAGTTCGAGCGCATGTTCAAAACCGGCAATGCTGTTTTCAGGCAGCCATCCGCGACAACCACGGTGACCTTGTAAGTCAAATGCACCTTTGAGTCGCACACGATAGACAAATACATTTTCAACCACCCGGTCTGCTTTATGGATGGGAAATACACGGATGAGTTGATGCTGCGAAAATGCTGCTTGGTTTTCGGGATTTTGATAAAAATGAGAGGTCGTTACAAAGATGTGCCAATCGTGAAGCGAGGGTTTTTCTTTCTTGTCATTGATAAAATAAAAGTGATGTAAGTCGGAAAGCGAACCTATCCCATAGTAGTCTACGTCATTCGGCTCTGCGACGTATTTCACGAGATGACCTGCTGGAAACCATTTGGTGAGAATCAATTTCGCATCCTCTTGAATCAATCCTTCTTGAACTGCATATGAACGCACCTCCTGAAACTGTTGTCCTATTTCATGCCAACCATACATATCCAATGTAAAATCGAATCTACCTATTCTGTTTGGCTGGGTATTTTGATGATCGAATGACACTCGATGAACAACCATAGGGCCAACAATCAATACGATGACGGATAGAACGAATGCAGTAAGGAGGAAGTAAACGCGATGGGCAAAGAGCAACCCTGCTGGAATTATAAGCACAGAGTAAGCTGGGGCACTCCAATGTGGAAGCGTTTCGTGTTTGAAGGATAAACCAAGAAAGAACAACATAAGTGGCCATGTCAAACACGAAAACAATCGATCCATGCTCTGCGATATGACTCTGCGTTTTAGGGTGTGGATTATGGTCATAACAATAGCGGCAAAAACAACAGGGTTGTTATATGCTATTGTTCCACCGAGTTCTCGAAAGAACCAATCCCAATGCCAGATACCATCATCTCCTGTCACCCGGTCACCCTGAAACATAAAGGAGATAAATTCATGTTGTGCATTCCACCAAATCACCGGCAGTGTAAGGATGAGTGTAACTAAAAAACCGAGGTAGATACCTTTCGATTTCAGCCACGAACGCTGATAGAGCAAGACAAAAAGACCGAGTCCGCCCCAGAGGAAAAGGATATGCACTTTAGCCAGAAATCCTAAACCGCAAAAAAGACCGAACAGCAGCCATCTTTTTAAAGAAAGATCACGCTTGTGTGTTATACATACCAATTGATACAACGCCAGGAAGAGGAAGAAAAGCATAGCCGTATCGGGCATGATGAAAACGCCTGCAATGATGGAGATATAGATAGAGGAAAAACCGAGTACTGCACCGGCAATGGCAGCCTTGCGGGCGGCGAATAAAAGGATGATGCGGTATATCACAAACAAGTTGGCGGTTCCGAACAACAAAGGGAACAATCGAATGAAAAATTCATGATTCCAGGAGTTACCTAAGGTCCCAAGCCAGATAAGAACACCAACCAATGGAGGATGATCGAAGTAACTCAATTGAGGGTATTGAGCGTAGGTCACATAATACACTTCATCATTTCCCAACTCCAATGAACAAGCTGCAACAAGTCGCAAGATGAGCGAGAGAGCGGCAATATGGTAGATGGCCCAAGAACTATTCGTCCACTGTTGCAGAAGTTTTTTCATAGTGCAGGACGAATATATAAGACCTACTATCGTAATTCATCTGCCTGATGAACTTAACAGAAAGGTTTTTGCTCAGATTACGGATGATAAACGCTATAATCCAACCCAACCCAAGCCGGAAAATTATTGCAACTGTATTTTTAATTTATCGCGCCATCCGGTAAGAAAGCGCAGAATCCAAGGATTTCTTTTAGTCGGTGGTGAATACTGAAGCCTTTGCTCTGAGTTGCCAACTTAGAAATTCGCAGTATCAGTTGTGAAAAATGTTCGAGGTTGTCAGAGGAATCCCACTTAGTCTGAAATCATCTAAATACAGCACCTCATCGCTGCGGTTGACTGAAATGCTTACCCGAAATGCGATGGTAATAGTTCCGGGTGGAACATTATAAATGAAAGGGTTGGGAAGGTTGCCTATGCAAAGAACGGGGTTTACAGCGTAATCCCAAACGCAGTTATTATTCCCAACATAATTTGAAATTAGAGTGAAAGGACCACCATTTATACTTGCCTCCATGCGGATGTTGTCCGTAGTATCAAATCCCTGACCTTGCCCCGAACAGAGTATATGACTTCGATGTGCAACACTTATTGTAACGGCTGAAAAGCATTCGACGTTGACCGGTTGCATAATAATTTCTGCACCATTGGGATTATTAGTGCACGAGCCTCCTCCTGCAGGAGAAGTATTGGCGACGCAATTACCGCTGCCTAATCCGCAAGTGGTTGAACCACCTCCAATACGCAAACTACGTATACCAGTTTTTGCATAACCGGCTCCGTAGTTACCCGGGCCAACGATAACTTGCGGTATGTTTGGATTCTGGAAAGGGGAGGTAAAAAACCAATTATCGGCGGCAGAATTTTCAAAGCCCTGGAAGGCTATTGTAATCTGGCCGCTCAATTCATAGCAACCCAAGACCATAATAAGGTTGACAAAAAGTAATGTCCTACAACATTTCCCCGACATTGAAAAACCCACGCTGTTGAATTAGAGTGTCAAATTTGCTACGTAGAAATAAATTCAATGTTTCGCGGGTATGATATTTATACTCGCTAGCAACCCTCATTTTACTTCGGGTCGATTGAACATATAACACGTGTAAAATCGAATCAAGCACAACTAACAAAAAAACCCCCGAATCTTCGGGGGTTTTTTATTGTCGGGATTATCCGATTAGTTTTTTACAACGCGCATGGTTGAGCTGGCATTACCATTATCGATAACCAACAAGTAGTAACCGTTAGGCAATGATTCCATATCGAGTATGAAGGTGTTGCTTCCTGAAGTACATGTTGCATTGTGCTGAAGCACGGTGCGTCCTGTGATATCGCAAATACGAAGCTGTGCGTTTTGCGAGTCTGAGGCTTCGAGTATAACGTTCAGTTTTCCGTTGGTTGGATTCGGGAAAACGTTGGCTATAACTACGTCAGATTCTGAAGGAGTAGAATTGAGCTCAGCAACCGGCGTTTCTTCTCCCTCACGGAAGTTAGAGGCGCTGATGGATGCGCGCAATGTGTAGCACAAGGTTGAATTGAATGCGCCTTGGTAGCCATAAACCTGAATGCGCCATGTTCCCGTTGTGGTGGTGTTGTAAACAATAGCTTCCGAAGTGATCGATCCGTTTTGAGAGATAGCCACCTGAGTGCCACTAGGGTTGTAAAGACGAACATCGTAGTCGGTAGGAAGGTTTGTCAGGTCGATACGAATGTTGCGCGCTGTCGAAGTATTGCTAAAGCGGAACCAATCTGTATCGGTGCTAGTGCCAATGCGTGCTGTAATGT
>CAMAYP010000166.1 GCA_945862415.1 Chryseobacterium gleum
GAAATTAGAAGCACGAACCGCTAACAGCACCTACAAGAAATTGGCGGTTCAGTGGTTAAATGAAGCTTTGTGCTTCGTATCAAGTTCAGTGGTAGCAGACAGTTTTAGTCTCCGAAATCGCCAACTTCTTGAAGCTGCAAAACGTTATGGGATAACATCCTATCTTCGCAAAAAAACGACACTATGAAAAAAATACTACTCGCTTTTCTAATAGCCGCTGCGCCACTTTTTCCTTTCGCTCAACTCCCCTCCTATCTGCCGGCTGATGGACTAATCGCGTGGCTTCCATTTAGTGGAAACGCAACTGACCAAAGCGGTCATGGAAATAATGGTTTTGTGAATGGAGCTATAATATCCACTGATCGGTTTAATAACGCAAATAGTTCATATGTATTTGATGGTTCCAACGATAAAATTGATTTTGGATCTATTGATAGTATCAACACATTTTCTTTATCATTTTGGTTTAAAAGAAATAATACTCAGAACGTATCTTATCCAATAGGCCTCGGAATAAATTTATTGAATACTGTTGATATTTACAAAGGTTATGGCATTGGCATAGCACCAGCATCTGCATCATGTGGCTTAAGCGGTGATGAGATTGTTGTTAATGATGGACTTTACACATGCGGAAATATAATAGGCAATTACCAGGCTTCAAATTTAGAAATCTGGTATCACGTGGTACTCGTCAGTAATTCAAATTCCGCTTCGATTTTCGTAAATGGTATTCTTTCCGATTCTAGCAACAGCATTTTTATTCCCGGAATATTTGACCTAGTTATTGGAATGCGATCGGATCTTTTTGCGCCTTTTAATGGTAAAATTGATGACGTCGCCATCTACAATCGCGCACTCACTCCCGAAGAAATCACCGCCCTGTACACCGGCGTTCCAACCAACAATAATGGCGGCGGCAGCACAGCCACCACCACCGTCCCCGCCGCCATCTCCTACCAAGCCGTTGCCCGCAACGCGCAAGGTCAGCCGCTCAGCGATGCAGCCGTGCAAGTGAAATTCACCCTGCTCACAGATTCATTGACAGGCGCTGCAGAATACTCGGAATCACATTCCCTCACTACCAACTCACTTGGCCTTTTCACCACAGCCTTCGGGGCGGGCACTCCCGAAAGCGGAACGTTTGCCGCCATTAACTGGGCTTCGGGAAGCAAGTACTTGAAAGTAGAACTCGATGCAGGCAACGGGTTTATGGACATGGGCACGCAGCAATTGCTATCGGCTCCCTACTCCATGCGCTCCAACACTTCGGCCAAAGCCGGCACGATCGAGAATGCAGGCTTACCGGTTTATGCAGACAACGCCGCGGCACTGGCCGGCGGATTGATAGCCGGGCAGATGTATCGCACAGCCACAGGCGATTTGAAGATTGTGTATTGATTCCCTATCTTTGTGAATGAACGTTCAAATTCTTCGCAATGAATTACAAGATGTCCTTTCAGGAAAGAGCTCAGTTAGGTTTGGAGGAACTCTCCAATCAATCGCCCGTTACCTTGGAGATGGCCAGGGAACAAGCAGAGCGATTGAAGATCAAAAGCGTTTCAAAAAACAAGAAGAAGAGAGCCTAATACCCTTCATTGCTGACAATAAGCTATGGCTCCATAATATTGACTTCAGCCAATATGTGAGCGAAGGGGCAGAACAACGCGTTTTTCTGCAAGACAATCGACATGTAATAAAACTGAACGACACCATCTACTATCGATGCTGGCTGGAGTATTTTCAGAATCTTCTACTGCATAATTATTTTTTTGTAGATACCGCCTATCAGTTCTTAGGTTTTATAAAGGAGAACAATCAATTATACTGCGCAATCCAACAAAACTACGTTTCTACAAATTCGGTCACCGACATTGAATCCGTTAAATCGTTTATGGCCGCAAATGGCTTCCGAAATAATCGCAACAATGATTACATCCATGATGAACTCGGCATCATCATCGAAGATCTGCATGATGAAAACGTATTGACCAAGAATGAAGTCCTGTATTTCATTGACACCGTTTTCTACACCACCGATAAATTTTGGAGCTCTGAGAAGTGAGTGCTGGAAACAATCATCCCATAACATATGCTTAGCGCCAGCCCGGCGTGGGTGGTTCTATCGAAAGTTTGGTTCTGTTTGAGTATGGTGCTTCGCTACAAGCCTCGGCGTTTTTATGCAGGAGCAGCGCAAAGCAATGGACCATTAGCGTTCATGCTTTGTGACATTGCTAACTTGAAAGCGATTGCAAGAAACTAACTTTGACAACCCATGAGAAAGAACTTCTTCCAATTGATTAAGTATGCCTTGCTGTTAAGCTTAGTTGCCTTTATGCTTGCGGTATTTATTCCAAGAAGTTATGATGTTCCTCAAATGCATGAACGACAAGGGACTCAATACTGGGACTTGCAAACGGGTTCAAGAATTGCCTATACGCTGGTACCTGCCAAAGGCCCAAAGAAACCTTTTCCAATTATTTACTTGGAAGGAGGACCGGGAGGTTTTATTTCGAATAGAAATATTGAAATGCTAGCGCCGCTTTCTGAGGATGGCTATGATATTTATTTATACGACCAAATTGGCAGTGGTCTTTCTGATCGATTGTCAAACATCAAAGACTACACTGCAGACCGACACAAAATCGATTTGGAAGAAATCATACAGGAAATAGGTGCAACACAAGTGATACTGATTGGGCAATCATGGGGGGCGAGTCTGGCTGCCTTATTCATTGCTGACAATCCGGAGAAAGTGGAGAGAGTTGTTTTTACAGGACCAGGGTCTATTCTACCGATGCGCGAAGAAATCATAAGCGCAAATCCACCAGACAGTTTAAACCTGAGGAAACCACCCTACTGCAACGTGGAAGCAAATGACCAATCAAAAAACATAAGAACAGTAGCAGTTAGCCTTTGGGCAAAATCCTTCGGCAAGAGGCTTGCGTCCGATAAAGAGGCGGATGACTATCAGACTTATCTTAACCACGAGCTGAACAAGGCAACTGTGTGCGATACTTCCAGTGCATTGAGAGCGGAAGGTGGCGGAGGTTTTTATGCCCAGGTAATGACAGTGAGGAGCTTCAATGAGGTTAAAGACCCGAGACCAAGATTAATAAGATCAAAAATTCCTGTTTTGATTATGAAAGGACAGTGTGACAATCAACCATGGGGTTTTGCGAATGAGTATTTAGAACTCTTTCCAAATCACCAGTTGAAAATCATCCCTGATGCCGGGCATTCGATTTCAGTTGAGCAACCCGACCTATATTTGAAAATCATACGTGAGTTTTTGAATCCGTAATTTCATAATGACAGCAACTTGACACTTCAAACCTTCGCGGACAGAAAAGCACGAACAGCAAACAAGGGGTTTGCGATAGTGGGGTTTCGGTGCCTTGCAGATAGTTTTGTGCTAGATGCAAGTTCAGTGCTTGACAACATTCCATGTGACTATACTGAGTAATGAACGAAACTTATTTCACAGACCAAACCTTCGACCGAATCGAAACGCTCACCAAAGGTGAATACGAAAACTGTACGTTCAATAGCTGTAACTTTTCCGACAGCGACCTTTCCGGAAATAAATTCTCCGACTGCACGTTCAACGGTTGCAATCTCAGTTTATCAAAACTTCATAAGACAGCGCTTCGGAATGTAAAGTTCAAGGACTGTAAAATGTTAGGACTTCGGTTTGACAACTGCAACGACTTCGGACTTTCATTTTCATTTGAAGGGTGTCAACTCAATCACTCTTCGTTTTATAAAATGAACATTAAAAAGACTGTTTTCAAAAATTCGCAATTACAAGAAACAGACTTTACTGAAGCCGACCTTACAAGCGCCTTGTTCGAAAACTGTAATTTGTCACAAGCAACATTTGATCAGACTACTCTTGAAAAAGCAGACTTTCGGACTTCATACAATTATTCCATTGACCCCGAAAACAACCGACTTAAGAAAGCGAAGTTTTCGATGGAGGGCATCACCGGTCTGCTCGACAAATATGACATTGAAATTGAACGCACCTAATTAGACCTGCCTGCAAAACCTACCTTAAACTTGAACAAACTCCGGCATATCATACTCTTAGCGTTCGCTCTAATAGCATTGCAATGCGGCCACGCTTGCAGCGGATATAAGATTACCATAGGCGATAAGACCTTTCTCGGCAGCAACGAAGACGCCTGGAGAACGACACCTAATATTTGGTTTGAAGAAGCGAAATTGGTTGACACATATGGTGCAGCATTCACGGGTTCACGCTATGACGGTGAAAACGGCTATGCACCACAATCGGGGATGAACGAAATGGGACTTGCCTTTGAGAGACTAGCATCTTACCATCCAAAACAGGACGCGTTTGAGAGCCGAGAAAAAATTACCAATCCTACAAATTACCTAAAAGACATTCTGCACTCGTGCGCTTCGGTTGAGGAGGTGAAGGCGTATATCAGTCGGTTCGACCACAGTTATTTCATCGAGGATGTTTTTATCTACGTTGACAAATCAGGAACGTACCTCATTGTAGAGCCTTACTCGCTAACAATTGGAAACGAACCTTCGTATGTCATATCCAACTTTTGTCCTTCCATCACTTCATCTGAAAAGGCAACTAAACTGGACAGGTATCGCAACGGGGTTGAATTTCTGAATAACGGAATCGACACAACACTCGCTTTCTGCACAGACTTATCCGATGCCATGCACGTTTGCCGCAAGAAAATTGGCGATGGCACACTGCTCTCTTCCATTTGGGACTTACGGGACGGAACCGTGAATTTGTTTTTTTAC
>CAMAYP010000167.1 GCA_945862415.1 Chryseobacterium gleum
GCGCATAGATAGCCCAAATCGCCCTGTCGGTTTTTCACCACAAGCACGCCGAACATTTTCCCAATAATCAAATCATCGTGCGACGTTTCCATCCCGAAGTCATGCTCCCAGTCTGTTTGGGTTTGCAGATAATCTTGCAGTTCCCGAGCCGCAACGAGCGCAATTTCATGCGGTACATAGTGAAAGGGATAGCAGAAACGTTCAGGTAGCGCAACGCCTTCAACGGGCGATTGAAAGTAGTTGAGGTGAGCGGGGTTGTTAGGTTTGTCGGACACAGTGCGCTGATGGGCCACAAAGATAGGGGGGGCAATTTGGTCTGCTCTGAACGTTCCTGTCGGGGCGGGCTAAACAGCGCCTAGCAAATCGCTCATTCCAAAAACACCTTTTTTGCCGTGCATAAACTCTGCAGCTTTCACTGCTCCCGCGGCAAATCCCTTTCGGTTGTAGGCTTGGTGCACCAGCTGTATCTCATCGACTGCTGATGCATAGCGAACGATGTGCGTACCCGGCACTTCTCCTTCTCGACGCGATACGATGCCCAATTTGTGAGGGTCTTCGGTCGATTCGTTTATCCAACCATCGCGGTCGGGATAGTTTTCCAAAATGCCTTCGGCTAGGGTTATTGCTGTGCCGCTCGGGGCATCGCGCTTGGCTGCGTGGTGAATCTCATCCATCGACGGGGTGTATTCGTCAAAATCATGCATGATCCGAGCAAGCTCTTTGTTGATCTTGAAAAGGATATTCACGCCAATCGAAAAATTGGATGCAGTGAAAAGTCCGGCGTTCATTTGAGCACACGCCTCATGCACTTCGGGCATGCGCATGTACCAGCCTGTGGTTCCGACGATCACAGGCACGTTGGCCTCAAAGCACTTCATGATGTTGTCGACCGCTGAATGGGGCTCGGTAAACTCAATGGCAACGTCGGTGCCTGCAAGGTCTTGTGCTTTGAAGGGCGCACTGCGCGTGGAACGAAGAGTAACGCTATGTCCGCGAGAAAACAAAATCTGTTCGATTTCTTTGCCCATTTTGCCGTAGCCTATCAGTGCAATGTTCATGATGTTCAGAATTGAAGGGTGAGACCTAAACCGTGGTGCTTGCTGCCTGCCACAAAATAGGAGGGGTGCCAGCGCAGCGAAAGGTCGTTGCTGATGTCGTAGTAAAAGAGATGCGCGTCAACATTGGCGTCGATGGCTTGCAGCACATAAATGCCCAGCAGACTCATATAGCTGATGTCCATGAGTTTGCTGTAGTAGTCCATACCCTCCTTAAGGTAGAGCGGGTTATTGCTTTCCGTTGAAATGGTGAGCGGATCATCATCGGCTGCAGCGATGTACTGGTTTTTGAAATACTTGTAATTGCGGGTGTTGAAGTCGATAAAGGCTACACAGGTGCCCACGCCGGCCCACACCACAGGCACTTTCCAGTATTTGCGAAAGAAAGAACCTTCCTTAGCCATGCCGTTGTAGATCTGCCCGGCCCCGGGCAGGCCCAAGGCCAGCACCGTAGCTTTGAATGGAGAGTGCGGTTCTTGATGCCAGCGTGCCGAGAACTGTTTACGAAATGCGGTTTTGAAGAGCGCGGTATCGGGAGCAGCATGCAGACTATCGGCTGTCTGAGCCATAGCCCAGTGGCTGGTCAGCAGGAGAATCGTTAGAAAGAGAGTTGTGCGCATTAACGGGGCAAAGAAAATCGAACCGCGCCAAAGAACGCGCACGATTAAAATTTATTCCCAATAAAAGTTCCGAATTACCTTTGCACCCCCGAGTCAATGAACCCTCGTGGAATGCGTTCTTTTATCAATCTTAAAAATCAAAACAATGTCACAAAACATGATGGCAACCGACACTTACAGCAATGAACTGAAGGTGTACGTGAACCAAGAGAAAGCGGCTGTTGACCTGCTCAATTCGGTAGGCAAGCTGTTGTTCGACAAGAGCATCGAGCTCGTGTTGTTTCGCAACCACATGGTGGATATCAGCGCCACCGAAATCATGCGTCTGCACAAGTACGCAGCCGAAGTGGTAGGCAAGCCTATCTCCATTTTCGACACCGCCGATTTGGCCCGTGGTCTTTACGAAATGGAATTGGCACCGGCCAAGATCGACATCGGTAAACTGGCCAGCGAATGGCTTGCCGAGCGCGATCACTTTAAAAATCAGACTGAATTTCTATCCGAGAAACTGCGCAACTTCATGCAGGAGGAAGGCGCAGACATAGAGCCTCGCGATGTTGTATTGTTCGGCTTCGGTCGTATTGGCCGTTTGGCTGCTCGTGAACTCGTGAAGCAGGCCGGTAAGGGACAGCAGTTGCGCTTGCGTGCAATTGTTACCCGCGAAGACGATGATTTGAGCATCAAGAAGCGCGCGGCGTTGTTTGAAAACGATTCGGTACACGGACGTTTCAAGGGTACGGTAGATGTTGATTATGAAAACAAGTGCATGATTGTAAACGGTCAGCGCATCCACATGATTGGCGCGAAAGATCCCGGAGCGATTGACTATACCGCCTATGGCATAAATAACGCGCTGTTGATCGACAACACCGGCGTATTCAAAGACCGCGATGCATTGAGCATTCACCTCAAGGCCAATGGCGTGGAGAAGGTAATTCTCACGGCGCCAGGCAAAGAGGTTCCCAATATTGTTTACGGCATCAACCACCGTGACTTGGACATTGAGAACGAGACCATTTTCTCGGCAGCAAGCTGCACGACGAATGCGATTTGTCCTGTGCTGAAGAGCATCCAGGATGCGTATGGCATCGACAAGGGCCACATCGAAACGGTGCACGCTTATACCAACGATCAGAACTTGCTCGACAACATGCATAAGAAGAGCCGCCGCGGACGCAGTGCCGCGGTGAACATGGTTATCACGGAAACGGGTGCAGGGAAAGCAGTAACCAAGGTGATTCCTGAGTTGAAAGACAAGCTTACAGCCAACGCTGTTCGCGTACCCACCCCGAACGGATCACTCGCGATTATCCACGTATACCTCAACAAAGAGACAACGCTCGACGCTGTAAACGCCACTGTGCGCAAGAGCGCCTTGGAAGGTGATTTGGTAAACCAGATCTACTATAGCATCAGCGAAGAGCTGGTGAGCTCCGACATCGTAGGCAACGACTGTTGCTCGGTGTTCGACTCACAAGCCACCATCGTTTCACCCGACAGTAAAGGCGTGGTGCTTTACGTTTGGTACGACAACGAATTCGGTTACACCAAGCAGGTAATTCGCCTTGCGAAGTACGTGGCGAAGGTGCGCAGGAATATCTATTATTAAGGGAAGGCCTTCATTGCGCCACCCTTTTCGTCAAGAAAATCTGGGTTTCGGACGCGCAGCAGCGCGTCCACCATTTTCGAAAATCTAAAACGCGCCGGAAGGCGCGTTTTTTTTGTTAGAGCAGCGCCTGCTGCCAAGGCACAATGGCAACGTTATGGGTGTTTTGTGCAGCATTTCCGGTGTATACGACTTCAAGTTGAGCTTCCGGCCGCAGGCTTTTCCAATAGGTGAGATGTTTCCAGTAGTCTGATGTCGCTGTGTTTCCCGCTTTAATTTCGATGGCTTTCACATGTCCGTCGAGCTCCTCGAGGAGGTCTATTTCGCGGCTGTTTTTTTCGCGCCAGAAATAAAACTGAGTAAAACCACCGGTATGAAGGTTCTTTTTCCATTTATCGGATACAATCATGTTTTCGAATAGGGCTCCTCGCAATGGGTGAGTGCTGAGTTGATCCTTGCTGCGAATACCGAGCAGAATGCATGCGACAGCCGTATCAATAAAGTAGAGCTTGGGTCGCTTGATAATGGATTTCTTGTAGTTTGTATGAAATGGGCGCAACAGGAAAATGATGAAAGATGATTCAAGGATGCCAATCCACGATTGGACGGTTTTTGCGTCAAGTCCTGTTTCAATACCGATTGCGCTCAGATTAAGTTCTTGTGCATTGCGGGTAGCAACGACACGCAAAAAGCGTTCGAACGCCGAAAGATTGGTGATGTTTTTCACCATACGAACGTCACGTTCAACGTAGGTAGTGAGGTAATTTCTATGCCATTCAGTGGCTTCCAAAGGTTGAAAATGAACGGGAGGGTAGAAGCCTTGCAATATCCTATAGTTTGCATCTTGCTGCCGCATTTCTTCTGTCAGTTCGCCGAAATGAAAAGGCATTAGATAAAGCATAGCGATGCGTCCCGCGAGGCTTTGACTGATGGATTGTTGTAACAGGAAATTGTTTGAGCCTGTCAATATAAATAGGCCTGTTTCATTCGAATTATCGAGAATTTCTTGCAGGTAGGAGAAAAGTTCAGGGGCTTGCTGAATTTCATCGAGTATGGCGCCCTTGGGAAACTGCGCCAAAAATCCGCGAGGATCTGTTTGTGCCATCATCCGAGTGTCCGGGTTCTCCAAGCTGGCATATTGCTTGTCCGGAAACACTTGTTTGGCCAAGGTAGTTTTGCCGGATTGGCGTGGCCCTGTAATGGCGACACTTTTAAATTGAGCCGCTAGCTTTTTAAGTCGCTCAGTAGCTTGTCTTTCAATCATGTAGCGAAAATATGAACTTTTCGGGAATCTGATTCCGGAAAAGTTTTAATTATTCTTAGTTATATGATAATAAGGATGTTATCGTCT
>CAMAYP010000168.1 GCA_945862415.1 Chryseobacterium gleum
TGCATTGGCACCGGAGGTAACATTCACCGTGCGCTCTTCCACAACAGCTCCAAGTGCATTCAGCACCCGAAGTGTCGCTTGGGTTGGTTGAGCGCTGTTCATGCGAACAGAAACTGCATCCGTAAACGGAACCGGATAAGCGGACAACACATAGGTGTTTGGCGTGCTTTCATTCACTGAAACGGTTGCAGCAACCGGCAAAACGATGTTGTCTACCCAGCACGCATCGCTTCCGGCCGAAACCGTAAAGTCTTTCCCATATCTCCAACGCAAATTATGACTGCCTGCGCTGAGAGGATAGCTCACCTCAGTCCATTCGTTCTCGCCGCTCCATGTTGTCTGCTCTACGTTATCAATCAAAAACGACAGGAAATCGTATCCATCTTCCGTGCTTGTTTTCACACTGAATGACATGTCAAACTGAGAGGGTGAATTAACCACGATGTACATGGTACTGAGATCATTGTCATTGATGCCACCGCTTTGCATACTATAGCTTCCTTCGTAAGCTTGCGCAGTGGTTACAAACCAATCGGCATCACCGCTGTAAGCCCAGTTGTAAGAATTATCGTCACCTGTTTCCCAATCTTCCATCGATTGGTTCGCACTCACCGATGGATTGCAATTGTTGCCGTAGAAGTCGCTGGTTATGGCCAACAACATTTCTATAGCAACCGTGGTAGTTACATCTGAAGCGAGTGAGAGAACGAATTGAGCATTTACGGTTTGACCTGGCTCAATGACCCCAAGATTATCAGGAGAACCGGTTATGGTTACTCCGGAAGTAACGGTAGTAAGCGCAGCATTAACTGCAACCGCAGTAGCAGCATGACCATTGTTCGTAACCGGTAAGGTAACCGTTACCGTTTCACCGGCATCGATGCGACCGTTGTTGTTTCCTTGTGCGTCGTTGATTGAAATCGTATTCACACAGTCGAACTCAGGCGCTTGTATGGTTACCGGGATATTGCTTGACCAGGTGTTACCTGCGCCATCGGTATACGTAACCACAAACATGACCACCGTTTGATCGGCTACATAGCCATTCAGATGAAAAGAAAATGCGTTGCTTACTTCCAATGAAGCACCTGCGTTGAGTGTTCCGAAGTTGTGTGTGTTGTCGTCGATTACAACTGCAGCATTGCTGCAGGTCACAACTGCGTTTACGTTGGTGGCTGCTTCCACTCCAATATTCTCGGCATTGATAGTAAGGCCTATCTGCTCATTGTATTCAGCAAGTCCATTACCATTACCCGCAGCATCGTTAATGCCCGTTGCATTACCCACAACGTAAGGACCATCTGCCGGTGTAACCGGAACAAGAGCCTGATAAGGAATCGTGTTGAAGGAAGTAGCTGTGATCAAAATATCTCCAGGCTCAACAACTGCAGCGAAGTTGAGTGTTGCTTGTCCACCGTTTATTACCTGCGCATCGAGAATTTCACCGTTGAACGTTGCGCAGACCATGGCATTTTCTGTTGCGCAATAAACGGTCATGGAGGTAATTCCCATGACTGCTCCGGCAGGATGCGTTGCAACAAGTGCTGTGGGCATTGCTGTGCGCAATTGCACCGACGGATCAGCCATCAAAATCCAGGTATCGGTCATCTCATCGCCGTCAATTCCATACGCATCACTCATGCTTGAGCAACCATGGTAGTGAATACTTCCGATTGTGTGACGTGTTTCAATACCTGCTGTCTCTGCAATGATTTTGTTCATTTCATCTTGAGCCTCCATTGGCGGTGCCCAGCTCTGATATACTGAACTGAACGCTCCTCCGATACCTCCTGTTAGGTTAGTCGATGAAGGGCTCTTAACCCAAGCTTCGCCAAACGTATCACCCGTATCATCGTCATCATCGTAGTCGCCCGTGCAGCATCCTACGACAATGAAATAAGGATAGCGACCGTTGTTTTGCAGTTGGTTGATTTGTGTGTTGGTATAGCTACCAGTTACAATAAGCGTATGTGCGCCGTGACCCGTATAGTTGATGAGTGAGCAGCCCGTCTCAATTACATCAGTCAATGACGTAGCGGAAGGACTTCCATTGCCATCAGCTGTTAGGCCACCCGACGGCGAGCTTGCAGTATGTCCGCCATCGTACTTCTCCCACACTTCGTTGTAAGTGAAACTCAACAGATCTTCCTTGATTCCATTTTGATGCGCCCAGTCGGCCTCATTATCATCACCAATACCATCGCCTTCATCCGAACCAATACACATCGCGCTGGAAAACCAATCGACAGCAGTGTTTGGGTTCAACTCATATTCAATGGTCTTTTGAAGAAGGGCAGGCAGTTCACTTTGGTTGTGAACTAAAAAGTGCCCTACGAACAAATCAGCATAGCTATCATCACCCGAAGTGTATCCATAACACGCATCGCAATATCCTTGTCCGCTTGAATAATTCACCAACTGAACAGGAACCTGGTCTTCATCGCCCACCAATACAAGATAGGTCAGGCCATTGGTCTCGTAGTAGTTCTGCACGAAATCGCCGATAGCCGTCACAGAATTAATTCCGGCTACGTCAACCACCTCCACTGGAATTCCCTTTTCCTTTTTCCATTGCACCCAAGGCTCGAGTTCGTCGATGTACTGAGCGTCGGTAATAACAAGCATGTTGCCCAACTCGCTCACCTGCTCGTATCGTGCGCTGTTTTCCGTGTAGTTCAAGAAATGAGACTTATAAACTTCTTGCATTGGCAATTGCATGCGCTCCGACACATGGGCGGGAAGCGGGTTTTCGCCGGGTTGCCCGGTAGCGTTCACCGTTACATCAATCGAGCTATACACGCGAAGGACATGGGTAACGGGATTGTACTGCACCGGATAGAAGTGAATACTCTGTCCGCGGAACTGGTGCTGCACATAGGGATTGCCTAAAGAAGCCAGCTTACCGGGATAAAAATCATTTTGCTCATACACCAATCCCTCTTGGTATGGCACGGTGGCTGGGTCGATGGTGCGCAGCAAATTGCCCTTCGAAGGACGCATGTATACATCCTGAAATTCTTCGAAAACAGCATGCGTAACTGTGACCATCATTTCCTCCGTGTCGTCAACAATTAGCGAACCTGTGAGCTGACTAACGTTCGGCGCTCCGGCCTTGAGAACAGGGGTGCCTTCTTTGAAATTAACATCGGTGTAAATGCCCTCGTGCGTTACCGTGTAATTCTCAACGGAACAATTCAATCGGACTTGACTTCCTTCCTGGCTTACAACTTCCAGGTTGGTTTGTGACCATGCTGCATTAGCAAATAGTGCAACGCAAAGCAAAGAGTAAAATGATTTCATTCGGTTTATGGTTGATTAATCAAAGAGGTTTCGAAATTTTAAAAGTATGTCCCGTTGGAGCCTTCAGCACATAAATACCAGCAGGCAACCATTCTATCGAGATAGAATGTGTGCTGGAATTCACGGTAGATGATAACAGGCATTTTCCGGAAATATCATACAAGAAAAGTGTTCCGGATGTTGGGCCGAAATAAAGAATTTCATTTGCACGAACAACAGCTGTTTCCAAAACGCCCTCTGTGTTTTCTGAGCTCAACACCGTTGTTTGCAGATAATAATAGGCGTCGGTGTAGTTGAGCGGTTCTCCCGTGGGGTAAATCAAGAAATGCAGCATACCAAGGCCTGGAGTCAGAAAAGGATTTACAATCATGCGAAGATTACCCTGCGCTCCCGCAGCAACCCCATTCATATCGCCATAATTGGGGAGACCAGTGTAGCAATGCTGATAGTCGCACGCCTGGATGTCCCACTCTTCGGGACATGTGTTTTCCACTAAACGCCAGGTGATGTAAGCGCTATCTTGCAAGTCATGACCAATGTACATGTAGTGTTCTGTGTACATATCCATTTCGAGCGTGCCGTAATATTCATTGCCCGGATCGAACGTGTAGTTTTGAGCAACAACTGAAAGTGCTGCAGCAGCAAAGAAAGCAGTTGAAAAAATGGACTTAAGCATATGCCAAAGTAGTACATATTGACATGCACACACCCTACAGATTTAACCCAAAAATAGGACTCTCAAACTAGAGAGCAGTGTTCAAAGCGAACACCTCACCAACTCGAGGTCCCTTTTCGGTTTCCATGAGAGTTGAGCATTCGTTGATAGGGTCGTGCTCGAAGAACAGAATCCAATTCTCGGCGACGGCCTGTTTCAGTATGCGAGCCTTTTCTTCCAATGTAATGAGCGGACGCGTGTCGTAGCCCATCACATACGCTAACGGTATATGCCCAACCGATGGCAACAAGTCCGCCATGTAACAGATTTTCCGCCCGTTTACGGTGATCAGCGGAAGCATCATGCTATCGGTATGTCCGTCCACAAACAACACTTCAAATCCCAGCGGCGTAGAGCAACAATCGGCCGTGCGCTCGATGTATTTCAACTGCCCGCTTTCTTGAATGGGCAGAATATTCTCCGATAGAAAACTAGCTTTCTCTCTTGGGTTCGGTTTCGTCGCCCATTGCCAGTGGCGTTCATTCGTCCAGTAGTGTGCGTTGGGGAAAGCTGAGCGAAACTGCC
>CAMAYP010000169.1 GCA_945862415.1 Chryseobacterium gleum
GATGAACAACTCCACCCTTTTCGTGATTGACGATGTAGTTGTTTAGTCCACGGGCCTTAGACGAAAAAGACGATAGTCGCATCAACCGATTCCCCCTATTAATATTGAGCATGGTTGCCACAGGCCCCAAGCCATGCGTAGGGTACAACTCACCGTTGCGATTCACATAATGGTTGGTGCGCCACTTGGCTTCACTGTATCCCTTCTCACCAAACTCAACACCGGAGTTGTAGGCCGATTGTCCGTCGTTGAAAAGCACGCCGCGTAAATCGTGTTCATAGCCGCCCTGCGCATGCACAAGCTCACCAAACAAACCCGTGCGAACCATGTTGAGCACGGCCATCACATCGCGCCGATAGCATACGTTTTCCAGCATCATAATCGGCACTCCTGTTTCCTCTTGCGTGCGCACATACTCCCAGCATTCACCCATCGTCATTGCACCGCACACCTCCATACCCACAGTTTTGCCTGCGCGCATGGCATCGCAACCGTGACGTGCGTGCCATTCCCATGGCGATGAAACAATGACTGCATCAATATCATCGCGCTGCAACATTTCACGGTAGTGATAATCGCCGTTGCCATATTCGGCTGCGGGTAACTTACCATACTTTTTCATAAGCGCCTGCGCATCGACCATCATGCGTGCATCGGGATCTGCAAAAGCCACCAACTCTACATCGTTTCGCTTCAGCAATTCTTCAATGTGCGACTGGCCCCGAAACCCGACAGCGATCATACCCAAACGAACTTTTTTATCAGCAACAGGACTAGCCGCCCGCAAGACATTAGGAGCCAACAGTCCACCAACAGAGGCCATTGCAGATGTTTTCACAAAATCTCTTCTGTTCATAGTGCGCACATTTTTGACGCAAAATAGGTCACTAGTTCTTCGACCCTCGCTCCTAGTCTCTAAAAATGGCCATCATCTAACCCAAATTTAAAACCCATCCGCTTGCCGGTAGCGAGATTCGTGCTGGTAGTTACGCTTTGAATTTCGTCGACCGTTACTTGCTGTAAATTCTCGTACGGAGGTGCCAACAAATCGAAGTCAAGGGTATATAATATCGCGCTTTCAACCACCTTGCGCATGGCTTCTTTATCGAGTTGACTATTGATAAAATCATTGTATAAAAACCCCATCTGGCGTTTGCCTTGAACGAAATAGTGGTTTTCCTTGTTGACGAAAACGCGGGCAATGAGATAACCTACATCTGACGTGCGCTGGTACTTAAACGAATCAGCGAGAAAGTTGTAGATATTAATTATTCCGACATACGCATTATCCGGATTATTCTTCACATAACCACTTTTCCAAACAGCGTTCGAATCATCGAGCTGAAACACATTGGTGTGCATATAAAAAACCAGTACATCACCGGCAATTTTTATTTCTGCCTGAAAGTCACCTCTATCGCGATAGTGAAAGTCGACGCGTTCATCAGACTTTCCATAGTTCTTAGAAATATCATGGACAGTTTCCGAAAGCACACTTTTCAACTCAGAAAAAACGTGCAGGGTATTGTGGTAAACATCCTGTTTAAGCACAGCCTTTTCTCGCACGAGGCGATAGAGAATTTCACTTGATTCACTCATATGGATTCTTTTACGATGAAACACCCACGCATCCTGTAATGATGCAATGCGCAGGTTGTTGGACGCAATGTAGTTGAATTCCGCTACATTTCAAATGCGGGTATCGGCCGACGTGCCCGTGAAGAAGAATATTTCGAGGGCATGAAGCGCAGGCATTTGTACTGCTGAGAAATTTAATACACGACACAAATCGATCGGTCCGTGAGTTCCTTAAAAAGCAATTAGAACAAGCTGCGAAAGCCAAAGCTGATTTTGCCATTGCGAATCAGTATCGGATTTTCAAATTGTTTTCCAAGCGCATAATTGAAGGTGAAAATACCGGCCTTCGTTTCGAAATTAAAACCCGCGCCGGCGCTCACAGGCACATCGTGTATGAGCCCCTTATTGCTTTTGTATTCATACCACGCCTGATCGAGAAACACGTAGAGAGCAGAATTCTCTTCCAACAGCCAGCGATACTCAATTGTGCCAACTGCCCAAGCCGTTGCAAAAATGCTCTCCTCGTTTATACCGCGAATAGTTCTCAAGCCGCCTATGCGATACACCTCATTCTCGAAAAGCGAATCACTGAGCATTGCCCCGCCCTTAAAGCCAACTAAAATCGTTTGCCGCTTAAATACCGGTAAGTAGCATTCCAGTTGTGCTTCCGCTCTTGTCAATTGCTTGCGCATTATAGCTGAAGTTTCCCCTTGCAGAACACTCGCGGTGCGAAATCCAGTTGCACCTTCAGCTTGCAACGAATAGCCCTTGCGAGGGTTCCATCGGTAGTCGAGACCTTCCAGCTGAACACTCATGCCATAGAGCGTGTGTTGTGCATTGGCAAGGCCTGCGGAGGTATAATAGCGCGTTAGCTGATCCGACCGATTGCGCTCAATGAATACACGGAGTCGCTGGTTTCTCGGTAGAAGCAGACCCGCACCGGCCATCAACTTCACGGAAGTAAAGGAAGTGTCGCGTTTATAGATTTGCAGCCTTCCATCGACAGCAAGCGGTGTATTGAAAAGATAGGGCAGCATGGTACGAACGGCCAAATCCTGCGTCTGCGGTTGAAGCTTGCGCCATGTCAACCCAAGTTCTTCCCCTCGGTTAAATGCGTTCATCAAGCGGACTTCAGCATCGCCTGTTACATTCACCTTTCCGGTTGCTTCATCGGGTCTCAATCCGGCCACGCCGTTGAAGTAGTTCGCCTTCTTTCGCTCTACAAACAAAAACAAATCGGCCTCACCGTCCTTAAACCTCACCTCCGGGCGGCGCTTTACTTGAAGGAAAGCGAGCTCACGCAACCGTCTTTCCGTTTGCTGTATGCGCGACTCGCTATATACTCCGCCTTTCTTAAAATCGATATAATTGCATATGTAGCTATAGGGCAATAGTTGTGTTGACCGAATGTGCAGACTATCATTCACAATGAGGGGCCCGGCAATCGAGGACGCGTATACATCCGCTACAATTGCGCTATCCTTTTTTCGGGAGGGGGGTATGCGTAAACTGTCGATGCGAATCGATGCAAATGGATAACCGTTGTTCTCGAACTCGGAAAGGGCGCGTCCAAAGGTCAGTTTCATAGTGCCATTGCTGAATTCTCGCTTTACGCGTGAAGCATCGGTCGACATTTCCTCTAGGTCATTCAAATAGAAATTACCAAGCAGATACGGCTTATTGCGGCGAACAAAAAGCATCACAGCGCTATCCTGAACAACGGTGTCTGATTCGGCCGTAAAAAAACCCTCGTCTAACAAAGCATGGTAATAATTGAGAGCCTCTTGCATTGCATCTTCCCGGGCCGCGTGTTTGCTTTGAAGGGTGTCTTTCAACTGATCGTCTACAATTTTTAAGTTCCACGTTTGAGCATGCATTATTGAGCATGACAACCAACAGGCAAGCAGCACCAGACCTCGCGCATGAGTGCGGTAAAAGCGGGGCTTGTAGCGATAGGCCATAAATTGCATTTCGTGTGAGGTAGCTAAAGCGAAAAAGAACGCTGAAAATTACGTTTGTAATCAATTAACCATCTCATTAATTATTGGCGCGCTCAAATGATCAAAAAAAAAGACCGCACACGGCGGTCTTTTTATATCTATGTAATCGGATCCGATTATTCTTCGCTTTTCTTCTTGCGTGTAGCTTTTGGCTTCTCTTCGCCTTCGGCGCTTGGCTCAGCTTTTTTACGTGTAGCTTTGGCCTTTGGAGCCTCAGCTGCATCGTCGCCTTCAGCGCCTTCAGTCTTCTTTGCTGAGCTACGACGCGTGCGCTTCTTAGGAGCAGCCTCAGTAGCGGCAGCAGTACCATTGGTATAAATAGTATTGAAGTCAACCAATTCAATCATAGCAGTCTCAGCGTTGTCACCAGGGCGGTAGCCTGTACGAATGATACGAACATATCCACCCGGACGGTCAGCCACCTTTGGGGCGATTTCACGGAACAATGTAGTAACAGCTTCTTTGTTTTTCAAGTAGCTGAACACCGTACGACGGCTGTGAGTGCTATCGGTTTTGCTCTTTGTTATAAGTGGTTCAACATATACGCGCAATGCTTTCGCCTTTGCTATTGTAGTGTTGATGCGCTTGTGCTCAATCAGTGAGCAAGCCATGTTCATCAAAAGAGCAGCGCGGTGTTCGCGGGTTCTGCTCAGGTGGTTTACTTTTCTTCCGTGTCTCATAATGTTTGCTGGTAGTGAAGCGTTGGCAATTGGCTAGTGCATTCATTCATTACGAATCTTTGCATGTGCCACATTCTTTTACAACTACTTCAGATTCTTTAAATAATATTTTTTTATTAAGTGCTTTGGACGAAG
>CAMAYP010000170.1 GCA_945862415.1 Chryseobacterium gleum
TGAGTCGTAGCGCCTTTTTTCCGGCCACAAATGCATCCTTCCGAATAGGATCGAGCGACTTCTTCAATTCGGAAGCAATTGCCAATGCACTTTCGGTTCCAATCGATTCAATCATGGCAACGCAATTCGATACATCCGCATCCACATCAGCGCGGTATGCACTCCAGGCCTTCTTCTGCTCATCGCGCACAGATTTGCGCGCCGACTCGCGAATTTCGTCGAGTTCTTTTTCGTTAGCAGAGCCATCCGTGATGATGAACTTTTTGAATTGCTCCAAGCAATCGTACTGTTCATACCACGCAAGTAGTTCTTTCGACTTATAGCGTTCGTGCGAGCCGCTGGTACTGTGACCCTGAGGCTGCGTTATTTCTTCTACATGCACTAAAACAGGCACATGATTTTCGCGGCAATAACTTACCGCCTTCTCGTATGTCATGAGAAGTTCCGGGTAGTTCCAGCCTTTCGCTTTAAAAATTTTAATGCCGTTAGTGGTGGTAGACTTCTCAAATCCTTTCAACGCTTCCGAAATGCTTTCTTTTACAGTCTGGAATTTTTTCGGAACCGAAATACCCCAACCATCGTCCCACACGCTCATGCACATGGGCACACCCAGCACGGCTGCAGCATTCATACTTTCCCAAAACAAGCCCTCACTTGTGGAGGCATCTCCTATTGTTCCAAAAGCGACTTCATTTCCTTTGTTACTAAATTGAGTGAACTCTTCCAGTTCAGGAAGGTTGCGGTACAGCTTTGAAGCCTGCGCCAATCCTACCAAGCGTGGCATCTGACCGGCAGTTGGTGAAATATCTGCTGAAGAGTTTTTTAATGACGCCACATTTTTCCAGGAACCATCCTCATTCAGAAAACGGGTCGCATAGTGCCCACCCATTTGGCGTCCGCCGCTAGCCGGCTCATTCTCTACATCTGTATGGGCATACAATGCAGCAAAATATTGTTGCACTGTAAGTTGCTCAATGGCCATCATGAGTGTTTGGTCGCGGTAATAACCGCTGCGCCAATCGCCGGGCTTGAACTGTTTTGCCAACGCAATTTGGGCCAATTCTTTACCATCGCCGAAAATGCCAAACTTGGCTTTTCCGGTAAGTACTTCCTTTCTTCCCAACAACGACGCTTCGCGGGAAATACACGCTAGGCGATAATCATCGAGCATACGTTGACGAATTTTCTCTTCGGTGAGAATATAGTCGGGCGTTTCAAACGTTTTGGACATGGCGCGAAGATAATTAGTGCAAGCCCCTTGGCGGAAATATCAAAGTGCTATGAATGCGTGTTTTTTTCGAATGGTTACCAAATCGACCGCAATTTGCGCGGCCACTGCGGCATTGTTAAGAACAAGCTGCTTGTTGGCCCGTTGACTCCTGCCCTGCGTTAGTTCATTTAAATAACTGAGCAAGAATGGTGTTAAGTCTTTGCCTGAAACCCCCATGTTACCGGCTTGAGCAATTGCCTTTTCGATTGCAGGTTCAATTTCGAGCTGAGGAATTTCGAACTCAGCTGCAATCGGATTGGCGATGAGCGTTCCTCCCTTTAGGTTAATGCGTCTCTTTTCGTGTATGAAAGCGGCGATATCCAGCGTTGAATCGAGCGCCATAGGCACCTTCAGACCCGAAGTACGCGAGTAAAAGGCCGGAAAATCTGAGGTCTTGTAACCGATTACGGGCACACCTGCTGTTTCGATGTACTCAAGTGTTTTTGGCAAATCAAGTATAGCCTTTGCGCCAGCGCTCACAACCGCCACGTTGGTATGCGCAAATTCAGGAAGGTCGGCTGAAACGTCCCAGGTTGTTTCCGCTCCGCGGTGCACGCCACCTATTCCACCGGTTGCAAATACTTCAATGCCCGCCATTTCAGCCAGAATCATAGTCGCAGCAACTGTTGTCGCTCCGTTCAGCCCTTGGGTGATGGCAAATGGAATATCGCGGCGGCTGCACTTCATAACACCCTTCGCCATCGCAAAGCGCTCAAGCGATTCCGGCTCTAAACCAATGCAGATTTTTCCGCCCAATATGGCTAGGGTTGCGGGCACTGCGCCATGCTTTCTTACCTCCGCCTCCACTTCGCGAGCAACGGCAAGATTATCCGGAAAAGGCATTCCATGCGAAATGATGGTACTTTCCAACGCCACCACAGGTTTATGATCAATGAGTGCCGCGTGCACTTCTTCTGATATACTAAACTCCTTCATCCAACTCATGGTTTAACTCTTTAAATCGGTTTGTGAACGCTGATAATTCAACACGTTCATATATTCACTGAGGATCAATTTAAACTCGCTGTCGTTGCATTCAGACAAGGCCTGTTGGACCACTGCAATACCTTCCAGGAGTTGTTCCTCCGGTATGGGATCTTCAATGCTTTCGAGTAACGTCAGGCACTCAAGCGTGAGGGCATAATCACCCGAAGCAGCTAATTCGCTGAGCTGGCTGACCGCTTCAACCGGTTGCAAGCCCGTATTCCACATGAAGCCAATCACATCTTTATGAATATGCCTCCATTCGTGATTGGCAAGTGCCCGCAAAAAATACGCTTCAACGTTTGAGACTTTCAACGAACCGAGCATCTCTGCTACACGCGTTCTTAGCGACAACGGCGCGTCCGAAGCATAAAACGCAAGCAAAGGCTCTACAATAGGAGCCGCACCGTCTTCTTCACAGCGGGCGATGGCCTTTGCGATCAACACTTCATCGTCGCTGAACAGATCATTTCGTATTGCGTCCAATTTGCGTTGTTGGGCTGTTGACATTGATTTTGTTTTGGACAAATGTACTCCGAAGCAGCAGGACTAAATTGAGTGACCATAGATGATGGTGCGTATTTTTCGCGTAAACTTGCAACAACAACGATAAAAAAAATTCAACGCAATGAAACACCTTCTCGCAGCCTTATTGATATGCATGGGTAGTGCTCTGTTTGCACAATCGACCAACAATGTAGATGTTTCCATCAACGGCCAAACCAGCCGAGAGCAATTGGCTCAGATGCGCAAAGACCTGCTAACTCAAGGAATTGTATTCAACTATGCTCCGCAATTCGACAACGAGCGTAGATTGATTTCCGTTCAATACAAATTTTCAACTTCAGATAACGTGTTGATTGGACAAGGCAGTCACGAAGCATTGCAACAGGCCGGAGCAAACGTGCTAATACATGTGAATCCGGGCACAAAATTCTTCGCTGAAGAAAAGAACGTAGCCCCGCACAAATAATAAGATTTCAAACTGATAAAGAAAGAGCCGCTCCCGAGCGGCTTTTTTTTATTTACAGGAAGTAATCAATTCGAGAATCATCTCTTCATGCTGCATGCATTTAGCGGCCCATTCATGCTCATCAATATGCAATGGACGATGCTGCAAGAACTTCAGCATGGGTTCCACTTCCTGAACATAGGTCTTCGTTTTTTCATCGAAGAACATGGCCTGAAACCTTTCGATGATATACTCCACGGCCACCGGAGAAGGGTGAAGCATATCGGAAGCATAGAATCGATAATCGCGCAATTCATCGAGCAGAATTTCGTAGGCAGGAAAGTAGTGAACCCATGAAAAAGTATTCGCCAAACGGCTTGCTGCAAGGAGCAGGTTGGCCTTCGAGAGTTGATTTCCATGTGCACCATCGCGCCAATAGCGAACCGGGCTAACTGAGAACACAACGTTCAATGCCAGATTCAGGCGCTTCACTTCATGCAGAAGTGCAGTCCATTCCACTTCTATTTCGTCGACTTCAACAAGCTTTTTTGTAAAGCGATGCTGCGGAATTTTGTGGCAATTGGCAACCCATTGGCCGTCTTCATTCCATTGATAGCCCCACGCAGAGCCCCAAGTTACGACTAGCGTGGAAGCTGAGCGCAGCGCTTGAGCCATATTCTGCAGCTGTTGGTTTGTGTGAACAGTTAGCAGGTCCGCATTTTTATTGCTCAACAGACCATGATGATCAAAGCTGTGAAACAGTCCATCGTGAAGAACCCACTCTCGCTCATCATAAGGCCTTTCATCGACAGCTCGGCGAATAGTTCTTGCCAAAGCCGACGGATGAAAAAGAATACCATTGGGATTTACAACAATTGAAAATCGGTTGTGCTTGAACCAAGCGCCCATCTCTTGCGCAAAGCAAGAACCAACGAGCAAAATCGAATCGGCCAAACGAATCTTATGACTAGCATGAACTATGGGAACTTCCGTGGTGAACGTCATCATTCGTTTGTATTAAATCAAATCTGCAGTCTCAATTTTTCCGCAATCGAAATGACCTTTGGGACAAGCCGAGTGGCCGTGTATTCCGCAAGGTTTACACGCAAGGTTTGCACGCGTTTGCACTACCCTGCCCCGCTCCGAAAGCGGGC
>CAMAYP010000171.1 GCA_945862415.1 Chryseobacterium gleum
CGCATGAGCGAAAAGGAACGAGGCTGCTCGCGCGGATTGCGATACCTCACCAACGCCCACCGCATGCCCGTATCTAGCACAGGAACCTCAAAGGGCTGACTGTGCCAAACGGCGATCGGGGAGTTGTGGTGATGCATAAGGCGAAGATATGCAGTGATTATTTAAATTGAATTGGATTGAGCGCTTTATGGGATCATTGTTTAAAAATGGCCGTTTTACTCTTTTCATCCAACACCACCCTGCACGTGTCTCGTTCAAGCACACAATCAATTTTGAATGTTTCCTGCGTGCCCAGAATGGTGCGTGAATAGGTAACCGACCAACGTTGCTTTGAATCGATCTCACGAATACCTGAGCGCTTCATGCTATAACCAAAGGGTGCTTCGGCAAGAAAGGTCACTAATTCACTCGTTGATTTAGCGGAGACCAAGGGGCCTGTGAAGAATGGAACCATCTTCTCGTATTGCTGGTTTTTATGCAGCACCTGCAGGTAGGAAAGGATGTCGGTGTTATAGAAGCTCAAGGGAGTTCTATACAAGTAAGAATCATGTTGTGCGGCTAATCTACTTATTGAGCATGCTAAAATGAGCATGATGCAAAGTTTTCTCACTCTTATCATATGAAGAGATAAATGCTAGCGACAAAAATGAGCGGAAATAAATAACGCGAAATAACATCAATGCGCTTGGCAAGCTTCACCTTTTCAGGTATTTCTGTTTTATCCAAATAAAAAGTGTAGAGCGATTGAGCCATTGTTATAGCAATAAGAAAATAACAACTGTAAAATACTTTATCGATATAGATGATGTAGCCGATGTCGGGCAAATCACCATTAACGGATAATTGGAAGGCAATGGCGCTTAGTAATGAGGTAACAGTAAGACCTGCAGCAATATCAATCTTATCGGCCGGTATAAAGAAAACGAAATAGACTAAAAATAGAATTATTGCTAGTGGTATAATGAGTTTAGTTATGAATGGGATAAATGAACGATTGATGATTACCCCCACATTTACTCGACTGTAGCTCGTTTCCGAAGGAAACTCAGGGTCACCGAAGTTGGAATTGTAAACACCGGTGGTACTGGTGATTTCTGATTTGTCAATATTGAAGTTGATGGATTTGTTGTTCAATAAATCATTAGAAAGCCCGTAATGTCGATTCGATGCTTTCGATGCCATATAAGAGGTAGTGTCGATAACAAGTTCAAGTTCGCTTTCCGGAATCAAGGAGTTTTCTATGGTTATGTTAAGCACTTGTTCATCGAAAGGATAAGAAGTATAGTCTGGGTTGAAGTAAAAATCGCCTTGGTGAAAACCGGTGTAATAATATCGATTCGGTCCGATATTCTTGATTTCTTGTACCTCATTGGCGAAGGAACCAATTTCTGAGTCATGAGCGTTGATGTATTCGATATTCGCGATGTCGTCATTTGTCCATCCACTTTTGGTGCTATCGTTGGTGAATTTAATCCACCAATAAAATTCGGAATAGAACTTACCATCTTTGAAATCGGGAACAATTTTCTTGATGAAAATGCCGTACTCAACCTTAATTGGATCAGGCGCTCCTTGAGAAAATGCAGGACAGGCAATGAGTAATGAAAAAAGCAAAATCAAATACCGAATATTTTTCGAACTAGAATAGGACATAATTTGTAAAGTGTGTGTGTTTTAGAACGCTGATGCAAAATAGAAACAATATGGAATACCACAAGCAGGGTGGCTATTAAAACGGAGTACTCAAGTGAGTTTAGACTTAGGTTTTTCTCTTCGAAGAAGTAGTGATTCAATGCAGCATGCAGAATGTATATGAGCAGACTGGATTTTCCAATCATTAAAAAGAAAGAGGAAGGCTCAATTTTGGATAATCGGTCTGTAAAGGAGAGGAGCACAGCTATCCAGATAAACGCTAGCAGCAGATAGAACGCAGATGGAGGATAAAAAACTTCAATGTACCCCATACGCATCGGGCTTTGTGAATCAGTGTAATCCAAAAGCACGGCAATGGGAAGACAAGCAACTAGAATTGGTCTTAGCTTGAGCAATCTCGGATCGATTTTTTCCCGATGCATCCCGTACAGACGACCTATAAATGCAAAACTCATCCAGGGGAGAAATGGAAACCACCCATTTGTAAATGCCTGGCTCAAGGCATGACCCAGACTGATTGCGTCTGTTTCTTCAAGCGAAAGTTCAATTATTTCATTTTCGTATGGCAAGAAACCTCGTATTGCGGCATATAATATCAGGGTTGAGAAAATTAAAGCTATCTGACCTCGAAGCGTGTATTTGATTATTCCATTTATGAGTGCCGCGGCCGCAATGCAATAAAGAACATCAAAGGTGTATAAAGGAATTATTTGCCAAATAACAGTATCAATAAAACATGCACTTATAAAGAGAGCAGCAGCAGTCGTTAAGTTTCTTGCTCTGCTCGTTTCATTAAGCGCACTGGTAACTCCACTTAGAAAAATGAATAGAGGTGCAGCTAGAGACATTAGCAGGCGGAGAAATCCGGTAGGTTCGAAGCCGGCTACGTAGGGAAATGAGTTCGCAAAAATCATTATTACGATCGCCAATGATCTCATAAAGTCGATTTCCGACAACCGATTTCTTTTTAAATCTTGTTTGGGCGAGCACTCCATGGAGGCAAACATACGGTATCAGCTCTACTAGTGGAAGATTCGGCTATTTAATGACTCATGGGAAAACTACTAATGTTCTCCTGAAGTAGGGGATTTATTCGGGGTACTAATCAGATTACCTCAACTTCAACAATAAATGATCTTCCCAAAACTGCTTGTTCAGCGCGAATTCATCTGCCGGTTGTCCTTTTTGCGCAAACGGCCGCGCATAGCCGCCGGGAAAGGCGGTGATAATGGAGAGGCCTTTGGGCGATTCTTGCGCAACCACACAAAACTCAGTCGTCAAAGGAAGTTCGGATACGAAACCAATCTCCATGGTGAACCCTTCACGCGTTTCACGAATGATAGCGTTTTCAGGTATATCCTTTCGCGTTGCCAGGCCTGACGTTCCCGCCATGCGTCCATCGCTCAGTTCAAAGCAAAATGCAGTTTTACCGACAGACTGTTCAATCACCTGTGTAGGTTCGGTGCTATTCACAAAGGCAAGCAGTTCGTCGGGGGTTGAGAACGTGCTGCGCAAAAAGTGGCTCCCAGCCAGATTCTCTGAGCCGAAATGCCTTTCTACGTGCTTGCGCCCGGCCTCGCTGAAATAAAATATCCTCCTCATTTCTTTTTCGGACGCTTTGTTTTACGGCGTATATATCGCGCAACTTTTTTGGCATGCTGAGGGAACAGATAGCGAAGCACGAATGTTGCAGCTGTCACTAGCAGCACAATGAATGTCGGGTAGAATAGAAGTTCGCTCCAATCCAGGCGTTTGCGAACGTCTTCTGCAGAGGCGAGAATGCTTTCAGTGGCATCCAGCGCGGAGATAATTGAAATCAGTGTGAGCAAAAAGGCTTGCCGCTTCTCCTGATCTTCCTGAATGGTAGAAGCCAGATTGCTCAAGCGTTTTTCAAAGACTTCAATTTCTTCGTTCACTCCAAGTGCCTTCCGCATGCAATCGAAAATCATATTCGGCAAAAAATTGAACGATATGTGGCGGAAGTCGTAGTTGTTGATGAAGCGTTGGAATTTATCCCTGTACTTCACAGGATCAGATAAAAACTGCGCGTTGAATTTGAATAAGCTATAGCGAACGAATAGGTTGTACATGTAAATTCCGAAGTAGACGCGGTTCCAGTCGTGATGATTGAAGTCTCTCGTGTTCGCGTTCAGCGGTCGGTAATTATTCGTGCCGATAATCGTGAAGGAATCAAGCAGCGCCAGGCCTTCATAATTGTGAAAAGCACTGAGCTTGTTTTGCATAAGTTCTTCGTAGTAGGATTCGGAAGGCTTAAAGAAGCCGAACCCTGACACACAGCCAATAGGAGAGCTGGTGCCAATTTCGTATAGGAGATGATCTCGATTATAGGGTTGATCAACGGTCGATTCGGGCATGTCGATGATAGTATATACCTTGAACTTGGAGCCGCTGTATTCATCCGATTCAAGGTTATCGCCAACCAGAGGAATGTTCAACAATAACTCGCGACTGATCCATTTGTGAAATTCGATGGTACCGGTTCCATCCAAAACCTTGGTTTCAAAGGATCTTGAACGATTGACGAGCTGGGATAAATCAACCAATTTATTGGTAATGGGTGTCAGGGTCAATGAGAAAATACCGATGCCGTCGGGGAATAAATAAATCTCTT
>CAMAYP010000172.1 GCA_945862415.1 Chryseobacterium gleum
GAACATGTGCATGAGGCAGGGGAAGAACACGACCACGAACATGGCGAAGAGCATGAGCACGACGAAGAGCATGAACATGAGCACCGCCATATCAAGGGAAGCCTTTTAGCGCATGGAGCCATGTCGCAACTGCGCACCGACATGAACGGTGATGGCTTCCTCGACAATCCGCTGTTCTCGAATATATCGTTGCGCAATGAATGGCACATCGATGGGCACAACGGACTGGGAGCTCAAGTAGCGCTCAATTATCAAAACATCAACACGGTGAGCGGTCAATTGGATTACAATCCAACCGATGAAGTGCGGTCGCAACTGTGGGGGGTGAATACGCAAACGCGCCGATACGAAGCGTCCACGAAAGTGGGCTATGTATTTCCCGGTAAACCCTGGAAGAGTTTTGGCTCGCAAGTGAGCGCGCTATACCATGATCAGGAAGGCGAATATGGATTTCAGACGTACAACGGAGAACAACGCAGCGGCCGTGTTAACCTCCTTTTCGCATCGCGTATTCTCAATGAATCCAATACGTTTACAACCGGCTTCACTTACGTGTTTGATGATTATCGCGACACATTAACTTCCAATTTTCCGATCATTGATAACAATCCACCTTTCGCACTCAACCGACAAGAGCGTGTGCCCGGAGTATTCTTCGAATACACGTTGAAGGTGGAAGATAAATTCACGCTCGTAGCGGGTTTGAGAGAAGACCTTCACAATATATACGGGCCACTGTTTACTCCTCGCCTGCATGCGCGTTATAGCATCAATGACCACACGACTGTAAAAGCAGTGGGTGGAATTGGTTATCGCACTCCTGTGCTGGTGATGGATAATGTGGGCATGCTTGCATCCAATCGATTTGTAGTGATTGATGGCGACCCAACGCCAACCAACAAGTATTTGGGACTCGATATTGAGAAGTCGAGCAACGCTGGACTTATTTTCACCTGGAAAGGCGATGTTCTCTATCGACCCGCTACACTGAGCGTCGATGGATTTATAACGGAGTTCGAAAAGCAAGTCGTAATTGACTATGAAACGCCGGGATATGTTCACATCTACAACCTGCAAGGGAAGAGCTTCAGCAACAGCGCACAGGTAGAATTACAATGGTCGCCTGTGCGTCGGTTCGATGTGCGCATGGCATATCGTTGGTTGGAAGCTCGCACACAGTATCGCGATGGACTGCGCGACCGACCGCTCGTGAATCGGCATCGGGCATTTACCAACCTCGCCTACGAGACACGCAAGAAAGCAAACGGATCACAATGGCGATTTGATGCCACGGTGCAATGGATCAGCCGAAAGCGAATTCCTTTCTTAATCAACAATCACAACGAACACCTCGATGAGCCACTGAGCACATGGTCCGACGATTACTGGCAAGTAATGGCGCAAGTGACCTATGTATTCAAGACAAACCTCGAGCTCTATGTCGGTGGCGAAAACCTTACGAACTTCATGGTGCATGATGCCATCATCATGGCAGAAGACCCAAGTAATCAGCTATTCGACGGATCGATGTTGTGGGGACCGGTTTTCGGCAGAATGGGCTACGTTGGTTTGCGCTGGATGCTGTAGTTACAGCAAACTCAACTGCACATACTGATTCTCAAAATCGAGCAGCCATCGTTTGCGCTGTATGCCGCCGCTGTAGCCCATGTAGGTCCCATCTTTCCCTATGACCCTATGGCACGGGATGAGAACTGGTATTGGATTTTTTGCAATTGCTGAAGCCACTGCGCGTGTAAGCTTGATGTCGCCCAGTTGACGTGCAATATCCTCGTAACTGTAGGTCTTCGCAAAGGGAATGCGCATAAGCTCTTCCCAAACCGTTTGCTGGAAATGCGTTCCATCGAGGTGCATGGGAATCTCAATTGTCGCGGAGTTTCCGTTGAAGAATAAGGCAAGCGCATGTAAGACTCTATGGAGGTCGTGGTCGAAATCGTCGTTGCCCGCTTCTTCCACAAAATCGATTCGCGTTAGCATTCCTCCATATCCTTCGATGCGGAGCCAACCCATGGGCGATTGAAAGTGAACGACCGATTTGCGCATGGGGTTAAAGTAAAACAATTCAGGCTTCACAAATCGTTCATTTTGTAAAGTTCTTAAATCATTACATTCGCATTTCGTTAAAACCGAAGAAACATGATGAAAAAACTAGTAGAAGAATTCCCTAATCACTTGCGTGAAGCCTTGACAATTGGTCGCGCAGCCCAACTCAACGCATGCAACAAAACCATTCACAACATTGTGATATCCGGTTTGGGTGGAAGCGGTATCGGAGGCAAAATCGTTAGTCAGCTGGTAGCCGAAAAGTGTTCGGTTCCTGTGATTTGTACCAACGACTATGCATTGCCCGAGTTTGTGAATGAGCATTCACTAGTCATCATCAGCAGTTACAGCGGCGATACCGAAGAAACAGTTGCAGCATTGCAGGAGGCCATTGCAAAGAAGGCCGAAATCGCTTGTGTTACAAGCGGGGGCAAAATTGCAGCAGCAGCTAAAGAGCATGGCTTCAACCACATCATTATTCCAGCGGGCCAGCCTCCGCGTTCGATGTTTGGATATAGCTCTGTGCAGTTGTTCTATGTTCTCCGTCATTATGGATTTATCGATGGAAGCTTTGAGCAAGAAGTAGAAAACAGTATTGCACTTATTGAAAACAACATCGATGATTTGCGCGCAGCTTCAAAGCAAATAGCAGAAATGGTGGTGCATCGCATTCCAATTCTCTATAGCGAAGCCATGTATGAAGGTGTAGCGATACGCTGGCGTCAGCAGATCAACGAAAACTCGAAGATGCTTTGCTGGCACCACGTTTTCCCTGAAATGAATCACAACGAATTGGTGGGCTGGACCGGTGGTGATAATCGCGTTGCCGTAATCATGCTTCGCAATGAAGACGACCACAAACGTTCGCAGCTTCGCATGGATTTGTGCAAGAAGTTGATGGGCGAAAAGTGTGACACGATCATTGAAGCCTGGTCTAAAGGCAAGACACGCATTGAGCGCACCATGTATCTTATACACCTGGGCGACTGGATCAGCATTGATCTCGCCGAGTTGCGCAATGAAGATGCTGTAGCCATTCCGGCTATCATCTTCCTGAAAAATGAGTTGTCGAAGGTGAATTGATTTTCATGAAAAGGCCTGTTGTATTTCACGACTTAGGCAGCATGGATTACAAAGCCTGCTGGGATTTACAGGAGGTTCATTTCAATCGCACCGTACAAACGAAATTTGATAATCGCGCGAAAGCGCCTGAAGAACAAGTGGTCACAACAGACCACTTGTTTTTTGTAGAACACCCTCACGTGTACACCCTAGGGAAGAGCGGCGACATGGCCAACCTTCTTCTCGATGATGAGGCCTTGACCAAGGTTGATGCTCGTTTCTACGCAATCAATCGCGGTGGCGACATAACCTACCACGGACCGGGGCAAATAGTGGGTTATCCCATTTTCGATCTCGACCATCACTTCACCGACATACACAAGTACTTGCGCTATCTGGAAGAGGCCATCATTCTGACGTTAGCAGATTATGGCATTGCGGCGGGTCGTATCGAAGGACTTACCGGTGTGTGGCTCGACGCGGAGTTGGGAGGAAAAGCACGCAAAATCGCAGCGCTCGGAGTGAAGTGCAGTAGATGGGTTACGATGCATGGATTTGCATTCAATGTGAATGCCGACCTATCCTATTTCAAAAACATCGTCCCATGTGGAATAACAGATAAAGCCGTTACATCCATGCACCTTGAACTCGGGAGAACGTTGGACTTTGAAGAGGTGAAAGACGGATTGAAACTTCATCTCGCAGAAGTCTTCGAACTGGAATGGGTGCAAGAATCCTAATGTAGAAACACGTCTTTAATCGGTTATTTTTGCCGTCACCAAAATTGTTTATGGACAAACCACGTGTTGGAGTATTAGGAGGAGGTTCCTGGGCAACCGCTCAAGTAAAATTGTTGTGTAAAAACATCGACAAAGTGTATTGGTGGATGCGCAACAAAGAAGCCATCGACCACATCCGTCAGTTTGGTCACAACCCGAATTACATCCAAAGCATTGAGCTTGAAAAAGAGCAACTGCACGTTACCGATGACTTGCAAGAGGTAATCGACAACAGCGATTACATCATTGTGGCAATTCCGTCGGCATTCGTTCATGATGC
>CAMAYP010000173.1 GCA_945862415.1 Chryseobacterium gleum
TTGAAGTACTAATTACTAAGTACCAAAGTACGGGGAGGACAGTTCTTTTATTTTGTTCAGTTGTGCCACGACGGATGTCCTCGGCTTTGGAATGTCTGGGGCTAGAGCGAAGTCATTCCGCGACCGTACTTAGTCCTTCGTACCTAGTACTTCGCACCTCGCACCTCGCACATCGCACTTATATTTGCCTAAACCATAACCCCATGCGCCTCACCCTCACCACCCTCGCGCTTCTCCTCAGCGCAATCCTTTTCGCTCAAACACCCGCTCTCATTCCTTACCAAGCCATAGCCCGCAATGCCGCCGGCGAACCTCTGGCGAGCAGCACGCTCAATGCGCGTTTTACCATTCACGATGGCACTGCGACAGGCACGAATGTGTGGCAGGAATTGCAAACGGTGAGCACCAGTGAGCTCGGTTTGTTCACGGTGCAACTCGGAAGCAGTGTTTCGCTGGCCAACGTGAATTGGGCCACTGGTTCGAAGTTCATGCAGGTGGAGTTGGATTTGAGTAGTGGCTTTGTCGACATGGGTACACAGCAGTTGTTGAGTGTTCCGTATGCGTTGTACGCGGGAGATGCTCCTGATGAACAACAGCTTTCTGTTTCCTTAATCGGAGATACGCTCTTTCTCGACAATGGCGGTTTTGTTGTTATTCCGGGCATTAGTGCAGCAAACATAGTTCCCGACACATGCGTCGTTGAGGGAATTCCTAACCCTCAAATCGAATACGGATCTGTCACCGATATTGAAGGAAATGTTTACAGGACCTTCATTTTTAACAATAAGGAATGGATGTCTGAGAACCTAAGAACAGCTCATTTTGCTAATGGAGAATTGATACCCAATGTACAGGATAATAATGCATGGATACAACTTAACACTCCTGCCTATTGTAATTATGAAAATAACGCCAACAATGACTGCCCGTATGGTAAATTATATAATTGGTATGCGGCAATCGATGATCGAAATATTTGCCCTTCTGGATGGCACGTGTCAACCGACCTTGAATTTGATGGAATGAGAGATGCCTTGGCTGCTTTGGCTCCCGGTAACAGTGGTGGTGCATTAAAATCAACAAGTTCAACCTATTGGCAACAGCCTAATAACGGTGCGCTGAATTTGATAGGCTTTGACGCTATCCCATCGGGATTTAGAAGTAGTATCGATGGTGGCGGCTATTTTGGTGATCTTGGTGGGAAATTCTGGATTCTTAACTTGGGCAATGGTTTTCCCGCATTTCGATTTTTATTTAGCGAGTTAACGACAGTCGAGAATCCCCTTTTATTGGGATACTTCAACTACTTCGATCTAAAGACAGGTGCCGCTATTCGTTGCGTCAGGGATTAACATCTACAAAACCCATCACTACAGCCCACGGCTTCAGCCGTGGGAACGTGATTGATTTATAACGCATCATGCGTTCCCACGATTGAAATTGTGGGCTTGGGAATGACAGACAATGTTGTGAGGTTGTGCCCAGGATTTCCTTCGCACATTGCACGTATTCCTTCGTCCATTTTCCTTCGCACTTGGCAAACTGCCCTCGACTTCGCTCGGGCACCGTCTGTTTTGCTAGTGGTTGCACCTCGGCTTCGCTCGGTGACCGCACCTCGGCTTCGCTCGGTGACCGCAGCACGGCTTCGCTCGGTGACCAAGTGCGGCGACCGAGCGGAGTCGAGGTCATCATTTCGCACGAATGGTCCGGTCCCCGAGCGAAGCCGAGGGGCCTCACCCCCAGCCCCTCTCCAGAGGAGAGGGGAGCACGGCAGAAGTGTCTGATTGCGGCATCCCTGCAGCTAGCCAGAAGCAGCGCCTTTGCCGTCACTAGCCACTCGCCACTCGCCGTTCGTCACTCGCCATTCGTCCCCAATCTCCCCAACACTTCCCTCGCCAAACTATCCATTCTCGAAAACGCAAACCACCGCTTGCCGAGGTCTTTGATGGAGGCGCCGATGTGATAGAGTTCTTTGCCATCAATCAACAAGAAACGATCGTGCACTTCTTTGATGCGGTGAATGGTGAGAGGAGTGTATTGTTCGTTGTGCTTAGCTAAGTCTAGTTGAAGTGCTTCCGGAATGCGTTCGGTGTAAATGGTAGCGCTCACGCTCTTTTGCCGTTTGGCAAGTTGCAGCAGCACGGTGTGGTCAATGTAGTTGTCGATGAGGATGATGGAATGCTTCGCTCGTGCAACGATGTCGCTGAAAAAGGCATAGGCATCGAAGATTTGGTTTTCGAAGAATATGCCGTGTTTGGAGAGTTCATGGTGTGTGATGAATCGATTGATTTCATCAAACTTCAGGTCGTATTCTACCATTCTTTTTTCGATGCTATCCATTCGCTCAAGTAAGAGATTGCCTTTGTGAATTCTGCGGCGCAGCATGACAAAGACCTCCATGATTTCTATACTCACGGCAATGGCTTTTTCAGACTTGAGGACGGCCGACAGCATGGCTACTCCTAATTCGGTGTACATAGTAGGGATGTATTTACTATGTGTGCCTTTGCCAACAGTAGTTTTGCGTTCTAAGGTCACAAATTGTGACCTTAGAACACCATACTCAAATTCAGTTAGTATAAATGCGAAGCTCTCAGGAAAACGCTCTTTGTTTCGTTTGCAGGCCTGATTGAGAGCCTTTGTTGTCACCTCATAAAGAGCGGCCAGATCTCGGTCGAGCATGACTTGTTTATCGCGGACCGTAAAGACCCGATTTTCGATTGTGCGTGATGGTATGCTTTCCATGCAGCAAAACTCCGTTGGGTCGTCGACATAAAAAACCTATAAATTATTCCGGATAGGGGCATATTAAGCAAGTACTAGGGACTAAGGACGAAGTACGGAAAGGGTGCTGCATTTTGTCAGTTGTTCTTGTGCCAATGCGGATGTCTCCTGCTTTGGTATGAGTGACATTCGCGAAAAGCCGCGCCGTGGCCGTCCTTCGTCCTTCGCCCTTTGAACTCAGTCCCCCGTAGCCAGTCTTCCCAGAATATCCCCCGCCAAACTGTCCATCCGCGAAAACGCAAACCACCGCTTGCCAAGGTCTTTGATGGAGGCGCCGATGTGGTAGAGTTCCTTTCCGTCAATTAGCAAGAAGCGATCGTGTACCTGCTTGATGCGATGAATGGTGATGGGCGGGTATTGAGCGTTGTGTTTGGTCAGGTCGAGATGAAGCGAAGCAGGAATGCGTTCGGTGTAAATGGTAGCGCTCACGCTCTTTTGCCGTTTGGCCAGTTGCAGCAGCACGGTGTGGTCGACGTAATTATCGATGAGAATGATGGAATGCTTGGCGCGCTCAACGATGTCGCTGAAAAAGGCATAGGCATCGAAGATTTGGTTTTCGAAGAATATGCCGTGTTTGGGGAGTTCATGCGTCTTAAGCGTTAATTCGATATGTTCAATCCGTTCATTCATTTTGTGGAAATTGCTTTCCAACTGCGCTGTGCGAATGTGCATGGCGTACCCTTTTCTTAAATAGTCATTCAGGACTTTTGTTGCCCACATGCGGAACAAAGTACCCTCGCGCGATTTGACTCTGTAGCCCACGGAAATGATGACGTCCAAGTTGTAGTAATCAACAATCAGAGTTTGGGTTTTCCCTTGAATGGCGCCATGAGCAGTGGTAGTCGCAAATTTTGCGACAACCACTTTTTTGTCCAACTCACCTTCCTTGAAAATGTTATTGATGTGCTTTCCGATTGTTTTGACGTCGCGTTTAAAGAGAAGAGCGATTTGATTGCGGTTCAACCAAACAGAATCATGAGCAATTGTCACTTCAATGCGCATTGGTAATTCGTTGCCCTGGTAGAGTATTATCTCGTTTCTGCCGGAGGAATCAGGAAGATTCAAGAGCGTGTTTTCCATGCAGCGAAACTGCGTCAGCCCGACGACATAAAAAACCAATAAATTATTCCGGATATGGGCATAAAAGCAGGTGTGAGGGACGAAGGACGAAGTACGGAAATGGCGCTGTATTTCGTTTGTTGTTCTTGTGCCAAAGCGGATGTCTCCTGCTTTGGAATGCCAGACCCACGCGAAAGTCAGTGTCTTGACTGTACTTTGTCCTTCGTCCTTT
>CAMAYP010000174.1 GCA_945862415.1 Chryseobacterium gleum
TCACAACCTCCAAGAGCACTCGATTGTGCTCGTTCGTGGTGGTCGTGTGAAAGACCTTCCTGGTGTGCGCTACCACATTGTTCGTGGTGCTCTCGATACAGCCGGCGTAAGCGGCCGTAATCAAAGACGTTCAAAGTACGGCACGAAGCGTCCGAAGGCAGGAGCTCCAGCGCCTGTGGTAAAGAAAAAGAAATAAAGAATTAAAGAGAATATAGCCCAACACAATGAGAAGAAGAAAGGCCAAAAAAATTGCAGTACTTCCTGATCCGAAGTTCAACGAAATGTTGGTTACCAAATTCGTGAACAACATCATGCTTCAGGGAAAGAAAGGTACTGCCTTCAATATCTTTTATGATGCCATTGAAAAAGTTTCAACCAAAACCAGCGAAGATGGTTTGGAAATTTGGCGCAAGGCATTGGAGAATGTTACTCCTGCTGTTGAAGTTCGTAGCCGCCGTGTAGGTGGTGCTACTTTCCAGATTCCTACGCCAATCCGCGATGAGCGCAAGAGCTCAATGGCTATGAAGTGGCTCATAGGTTACGCTCGTAATCGCAATGAGAAGAGCATGGCTGATAAGTTGGCCGGTGAAATCATAGCAGCTAGCAAGGGTGAAGGTGCTGCTTACAAAAAGAAGGAAGACGTTCACCGTATGGCCGACGCCAACAAAGCATTCGCACACTTCCGTGTGTAATTAAACTGAAGAAAAGAAAAGAATCATTATGTCTCGCGACTTAAAATATACAAGAAATATCGGTATTGCTGCGCATATCGATGCCGGTAAGACTACCACTACTGAGCGTATCCTTTACTACTCAGGAGTGAACCACAAGATCGGTGAGGTACACGATGGCGCTGCCACCATGGACTGGATGGCTCAAGAGCAAGAGCGTGGTATCACCATAACTTCGGCTGCGACCACTGTTAGCTGGAACTATCGCAACAATAAGTACCATATTAACATCATCGATACTCCCGGTCACGTGGACTTTACCGTAGAGGTAAACCGCTCACTGCGTGTATTGGATGGTTTGGTGTTCTTGTTCTCTGCGGTTGATGGCGTTGAGCCACAATCAGAGACTAACTGGCGTTTGGCGAACAACTACAATGTTGCTCGTATTGGTTTCGTGAATAAAATGGACCGCCAGGGTGCCGATTTCTTGCAAGTTTGTAAGCAAGTGAAAGATATGTTGGGCAGCCATGCGGTGCCACTTCAATTGCCAATCGGCGCTGAAGATGATTTCAAAGGCGTAGTTGACTTGATTAACTGGCGCGGTATGATCTGGAATGAACACGACAAGGGTATGACCTACGAAGTGGTTGACATTCCAGCTGACATGTTGGACGAAGCGTTGGAATACCGTGAGAAATTGCTTGAAGCAGTTTCCGAGTACGACGACAATATCATGATGAAGTTCTTCGATGCTCCTGAAACCATCACTGAGCGTGAGGTGTTGGATGCATTGCGTCAGGCTGTATTGGACATGAAGTTGGTTCCAATGGTTTGCGGATCCTCATTTAAGAACAAGGGTGTTCAAACCATGCTTGACTTGGTAATGGAATTGATGCCTAGCCCGCTTGACAAAGAGACGACAAAGGGTACGAACCCAGATACAGGTGAAGAGATTGAGCGCAAGCCAGATTACAAAGAGCCATTTGCTGCTCTTGCGTTTAAAATTGCTACCGACCCATTCGTAGGTCGCCTTGCATTCATGCGTGCATACTCAGGTATGCTCGAAGCAGGCTCATACGTGTTGAATACTCGCAGCGGAAACAAGGAGCGTATCTCTCGTATTTTCCAGATGCACGCTAATAAGCAAAACCCAATCGAGCGTCTCGGCGCAGGGGATATCGGTGCTGCTGTTGGTTTTAAAGATATCAAGACAGGAGATACCCTTTGTGATGAGAAGAACCCAATCGTTCTTGAAGCGATGAACTTCCCTGAGCCGGTGATCGGTCTTGCAGTTGAGCCTAAGACTCAAGCTGACTCGGATAAAATGGGTATGGCGTTGGCGAAACTCGCTGAAGAGGATCCAACGTTCCGCGTGCACACCGACCAAGAAACAGGTCAGACGGTTATCAGCGGTATGGGTGAATTGCACCTGGAAATCATCGTTGACCGCTTGAAGCGCGAGTTCAAAGTTGAGTGTAACCAAGGTGCTCCGCAGGTAGCTTACAAAGAAACAATCACTGGCACCTCTTCACACCGCGAAGTGTACAAGAAGCAGTCTGGTGGTCGTGGTAAGTTTGCTGATATCAATATCGAAATCGGACCAAATGACGACATTGAGAAGCCAGGTCTGGTATTCGTAAACAATATTAAGGGTGGTAACATTCCTCGTGAATTCATCCCTTCAATCGAGAAAGGTTTCAAAGAGGCCATGAACAATGGAGTACTTGCAGGATACCCTGTAGACTCATTGAGGGTTGAATTGAACGATGGTTCGTTCCACGCGGTTGACTCCGATGCACTTTCATTCGAATTGTGTGCGAAGATGGCTTACCGTGAAGCGATGCCTAAGTGCCGCCCAATCATCCTTGAGCCTATCATGAAGCTTGAAGTGGTTACCCCATCTGAGAACATGGGTGATGTAATCGGTGACTTGAACAAACGTCGTGGTTTGATCGAAGGTACAGGTGAGCGTAACAACGCTACTGTTATCAACGCGAAGGTTCCGCTTTCTGAAATGTTCGGTTACGTGACTGACTTGCGCACCATCACTTCAGGTCGTGCAACATCGACTATGGAATTCAGCAATTACGCAGCTGCACCAAACAACGTGCAGGAGACTGTAATCGCTAAAGCAAAAGGAAAAGCAAACGCATAATAGAAAATTAAAGCCTGATGGCCCAGAAGATTAGAATAAAACTGAAGTCTTACGACCACAATTTGGTAGACAAGTCTGCCGAGAAGATCGTGAAAACCGTGAAATCAACCGGCGCAGTTGTAAATGGACCAATTCCATTGCCAACACACAAGCGTATTTACACCGTGTTGCGCTCACCTCACGTGAACAAGAAGGCTCGTGAGCAGTTCGAGTTGAGCTCTTACAAGCGCCTCCTCGATATCTACAGCTCTTCTAGCAAGACAGTAGACGCGCTGATGAAGCTCGAACTGCCTAGCGGTGTGGAAGTAGAGATCAAGGTGTAGTAGAAGGGAAGCGAAAGCATCCTCTCAACCAACAACAAGCAATTAACGTCTCTGCTGAGCAGAGACAAAGCATAAACAATAAATAACAAACACATGCCAGGTATTATTGGTAAAAAGGTCGGAATGACTAGCATCTACAGTGCCGCTGGAAAGATGATTCCATGCACGGTGATAGAGGCTGGTCCATGTGTGGTTACACAGATTAAGACCAAAGACGGTAAGGATGGTTACGATGCAGTTCAGATTGGCTACGTAGACAAGAAGGACAAGCACACCACCAAAGCCATGCAAGGCCACTTCAAGAAGGCTAATGTAACACCAAAGCGTTACATCGCAGAGTTCCATGATTTCGGTAGCGATGTCGTATTAGGCTCAACCATCACAGTTGATTCAGTTTTCGCAGAAGGTGAAAACGTAGATGTGATTGGCACAACAAAGGGTAAAGGTTTCCAAGGCGTTGTGAAGCGTCACGGTTTTGGCGGGGTGGGCGAGAGCACACACGGTCAGCACAACCGTCTACGCGCTCCGGGTTCAATGGGAGCTTCTTCTGATCCTTCACGTGTATTCCCCGGCAAGCGCTTGGGTGGCCGTGACGGAGGTTCGCAGCGCACCGTTGGTAACCTTGAAGTGGTGAAGATTCTCCCAGAAGAAAATCTGATCCTCGTGAAAGGCGCAATTCCCGGATTTAATGGTTCAACCGTATATATCGTAAAGTAACATGAAACTCGAAGTACTCAATACCTCAGGCCAGAAGACTGGCCAGTCCGTTACGCTCGATGCATCGGTATTTGCCATCGAACCTAACGACCACGCGATCTACCTCGATGTAAAGCGCTACCTCGCTGCTCAACGCACCGGTACGCAC
>CAMAYP010000175.1 GCA_945862415.1 Chryseobacterium gleum
GTTCGGTCGACTGTTATTGGTAAGTGTTTGGAGCACCTTTCAGTTTGCTTGGATGATGGATGACCGGCGATTTTTTTACGCTGGAACAGAAGTTTTTTTCAATACTTCTTTCATAGTTTGAAAAAACTATTACATTTGCGGCCGCTTTAGCGAGGTGCCATAGCTCAGTTGGTAGAGCAAAGGACTGAAAATCCTTGTGTCCCCGGTTCGATTCCTGGTGGCACCACAAGAATGCGAGACAAATAGGTCTCGCTTTTTTTTTGGGCCATATTTGACCAATGAAAATTACCAAACCCAAGTTCGTTTCTTCGATAAGCACCCTTTGCACAGCACTTTCAAAGCAGCTTTCAGGAAGACGATATGCTATTCTTACGGATGAGACCGTGGGGCAGTTGTGGTTGCCACAAATACTTGAGAGTCTTCACGACCATTCGCCGTTGGATATCATTGAGGTAGAATCAGGTGAGCTGTGCAAATCACCGGAGGTCTGCATTCATATATGGCAACACCTGCTTGAACTTGAGTTTTCGAAATCGGATGTGCTGGTTTGTATTGGTGGTGGATCGGTTTCCGACTTGGGTGGTTTTATTGCTGCGACCTATAAAAGAGGATTGACTTGTATATTTCTACCAACTACGTTGCTGGCTATGACAGATGCTGCCATAGGCGGTAAGAACGGCATTGATATTTCGGATGTGAAGAATGCGGTAGGTACCATCGTGCAGCCGGAAGCCGTTCTTGTTTATCCAAAATTTTGTGAGACACTGAGCGATGCCCAATTCCTCTCGGGAATGGCTGAAGTATTGAAGCACGGCGTTATTGCCGGTGGTGTATTGTGGAAGGAGCTTCAGGATTTATCTCCTTTGGTGCGCGAAATTCCGCCGCCGTTGCTGCGTCGCTCGGTGGATGTGAAGCTGTCAATTGTTCGGGAAGACCCGCTGGAAAAAGGCCGGAGGAAGGTACTTAATTTTGGACACACTATTGGGCACGCAATAGAGTCTTCGCTGATGCAGAGCAAAAGTCCTGTAGAGCATGGTTTCGCGGTGGCCATGGGAATGATGGTGGAGGTAAAGATTGCCGAGCAGCTAGGCATGTTGCCTGCGAATGACGCTCTTGAAATAATACGTGTGGTGAGAGCATGGTACTCCGGTGTGCTCCCGAAATTTCCCGCTTGGAAGGAAATAATGCCGTTTTTAAGCCACGATAAGAAGGTTGATCAACAAAAAAATGCATACGCACTGCCACTTTCTTTGGGGTGTTTTGAAATTGTGTACAGCGCATCGTATGAATATGCGCAAAGCGCTTATAATGAGTTTGTTGTGGTTTAGGTTGTCGGTTCTGTGCTCATTAAGTATATCCATCAGTCATTTCGCCCTGTTAATCAGTAATTTAGACTGAATACGTGATTGTATCGACGAGGGCCCGTTTTGTAACTGTTAATTATTTACATTTGGTTGTAATCAACCGTAATATGTTGATAATCTTACGGTTGATTAGATTAAATGACAATTTTAAGCGATGAGTTGGAGGGGTGTTTCGATAATGAGTAAAAAATTTTTGTTAGTTCATAACCAAATCCGTATACATTTGCCGCCGACTTGTAATCAACATTAACGTGTTGAAACTTTAAATTAATCAAAAACCAAATCTCTTAATCATGAGTAAACTGTTACGTACAGTGAGCTTCGCTCCGGCGATGTTTAAAACGTTAGCACTTGCTATCGTGTTTGTTTTCTGTGGCGCGAGTGATGCATTCGCCCAAGGTTCTAATCTCTATTTACAGTGTCCGGCAGACGGTGACGTGGATTGCCTCGGTGATGTGCCGAGTATTTCATTTTTAGGTGCTGCTGAGGCAGGTTTCGATGCAGTCGATGTTGTTGAGTCAACTTCGATTATCTCAGGAAACGATTGCGATTACACCATCGCTCGCACCTGGACTGTAACTTTTGCGAATGCTGAGACATCATTTGCAGAATCATGCACAGCGATTTTCCGTATTGCGGATTTCGAGGCGCCTGTATTCGTGAATGCACCGGCTAATGCTGCTTATCAGTGCATCGAGGAAGTTCCTGCTTATGGAAACCTTGAAGCAATTGACGGTTGCGGCGGTGAGGTGATCGTTGAACAGTTTGGTTCAACTTCATCTATCATCGACACGCTTGCTTGCAACCAAGTAACGACTCCTGCCGGTCCCGGTCAAGATTGGGCTGTATGGATCGATGGTCTTTACAGCGCAGGCCTGGCTTCAACCGATTGGTACCGTTGGGTTGGTGAACCAAGTTTGGTGTTCAGCAACGACGGCGAAGCACGTTTGGTTGGTGATGTAGTTGCTTTGAACAACCCGGCTAACGGTTGGCATGTCGACATGACAATGGCTGAAGGTGTTGACTGGGCTGCTTGGAGCGCAGACGGTGGTCTTTACATGGACAACCTTGGTTTGAACGGTGCCACTCATACATCTTGGAATTTCTACAAGCTTTTGACTACTATATCTCGTTTGGAAGGTTTCGGTGCATTTGAAGGTGACCAGCTCATCCTTTCTCACCAGCCTGCCAACTACGCATACGGTTTTCAGTTTGGAACAGGTGCTAACAACCGCAACACCAACAACGGTGGTAGCGGCTGGTTCTTCTACGAAGGTCATGTGGATCGCAACAACGTATCGGGTCATGGTGACGTTACTCTTGATATGGGTTGTGAAAATCCTGGTGAGCCAAACGAAGCTTGCTCTCAGACTATCGAGCGCCGCTGGGCTGCAACCGATGCTTGTGGCAACGTTGCATACCACACTCAAATCATCAGTGTAAACGATACTACTGCACCAACATTCACTAGCTGTCCGGCTAGCATCGAGGTAACGTGTGCAGCTGATGTTCCTGCTCCCGTAAGTGCTTCTGATGTAAACGCTGCTGACAATTGCACCAGCGATGTGGAAGTTGCTTATGCAGGTTCTGATACCATTTATTACAATGGTACTTGCAACTTTGAAATTACTCACCGTTACACCGCTACCGACGTATGCGGAAATCGCGAGTCTTGCTCTTATACTATTTTAGTGAACGACAACATCGCTCCTACTTTGAATGTACCGGCTAGCTACACAGTTGAATGTAACGATGAGGTGTTTTTTGAGGCTGCTTCAGCTAACGACAATTGTTCTTCTTCCTTGAACATCTTCGAAGAAACAGATACTATTCAAGAAGGATGTGTTATCACGTACGTTCGTAACTTCTCGGTTAGCGACGATTGTGGCAATACTACAACCAAGTCGCAAACAATCAACGTTATTGATACAACAGCACCTGTATTGTCAGTTCCTGCTGGTTATACTGCTGAGTGCAATGCTGAGGTAATGTTTGAAGATGCTTCTGCAACGGATAACTGCACATCTGAGCTTGTTATCGAAGTTGTGGTTGATACTGTTAGCGATGGCAATGACTGCACTTATACTTACACTCGCACATTCACTGTTGCTGATGCATGTGGAAACACATCAATCGGTGTACAGGTAATCAATGTTATCGACACTGAAGCTCCTGCATTTGTGAACCTTGTTGGTCCATATGCAGTAGAGTGTGATGCTATCTACGATGAGCAATGGGTTCGTCCTGCTGCTACTGACAATTGCGATAGCGATTTGACTTACGCGTATTCAGATGAAATGACTTCTGGTGGTTGCTTGGGTACTATTCACCGTACTATCACCATTACTGACAATTGTGGTAATGCAACAACTGAAGAATTTGTTATCTACATCCAGGACACTACTGCTCCTGTGATTACTTGGGTTCCAGCCGATGCAACTGTAGAGTGCAGCAATGTGCCTGCAGCGCCTGGTGTTGGTACTATCCAAACTACAGACAACTGCGGTGATGCTGCTGCAATCTTCGGTGTTTATGCTGAAGGTCACAATGCAGAAGTAACTGTAACTTTTGAGGAGCAAATCATCGAAGGTGGTTGCGCTGGAAGCTACACCATCC
>CAMAYP010000176.1 GCA_945862415.1 Chryseobacterium gleum
GAAAACTATAAAAAAAGTTACCCTGGCAAAGAAGCCATGGGGAAACTTCAATTTACCAATCTTTCTATGGAACTTACCGGCGACTCCTCGGCCTATGTTATTGGCAAGTGGCAATTGTTTCGCGCAGCCGATACACTGTCGGGGCATTATAGCTTGCTCTGGAAAAACCACAACGGACAATGGCTCATTGTAGCCGATCACTCCAGTTAAAACAATCTTAACCTATGGCTTCTACTCCACTCACGTTTATTATACTCGCAGCCACCATCCTGGTATCGTGGCGCGCATTTGAACAATCGGCTTTATTCGAAAAACTGCTTCATAGCCCGTATCGGGTGAAGCACCAGAAGCAATACTATCGTGTGTTTTCGCACATGCTTGTGCACGCAGACGGCATTCACCTCGCCCTGAACATGTTCGTGTTTTACTCCTTCGGTCGCGTGCTGGAGAGCATCTTCGCGCTAAACTGGGGCAATGTTACCGGTGGACTTTTGTTTGTTGCGCTCTACGCATTGGGCGGCGCTGCCGCAACCCTTCCCTCCATTCGCAAGCATAGCGACAACTACGGATACAATTCCGTGGGTGCCAGCGGCGGTGTAAGTGCATTGCTCATGGCCTACATGATTTTATTTCCGCTCAACCAAATAGCCTTCTTCTTTATACCCATGCCGGCGTTCATTGGCGTGTTCGTATTCTTTCTCCTCGAACATTTCATGAAGCGCAACGTGCGCTCGAACATTGCTCACGATGCACACATCTGGGGTGCCTTGTTTGGCATTGCATTCATTGCCGTGGTAGTGCCCAATTCAATACCTCGGTTTATTAGCCAGGTGATGACAGCTTTTTAGGGGATAGGTATTAGGTATTAGGTATTAGGTATGATGTAATAGGTTGTAGGTGGGGATGTTCCAAATGGAGGTCTGCCCTACTATACTTGATGCCAGGTGATTTGAGCGTCTCTTCTCCACCAGGTGAGCTGACGTTTTGCGAAATTGCGTGTGTGTTGCTGGATTTTTTGAACGGCCTCCTCCACCGAACATGCTCCATCGAAATAGTCGAACAGCTCTTTATACCCAACCGTGTTGAGCGCCTGCAACTCTTTGAACGGATGCAGTTCCCTTGCTTCTTGCAACAGCCCATCCTCCATCATACGCAATACACGATTGTTAATTCGGTCATAAAGCCGCTCTCGAGGCATCTCCAAACCAATCTTCTCGACTGTAAAATTGCGCTGAGAACCACTCGCATTGCGCAGCGAAGAATACGGCACTCCCGAAACCGTGCACACTTCAAGTGCGCGAATGAGGCGATGCGGATTGTGGATATCGACCTGAGTATAATAATCGGGATCCTTCTCTTCCAATTCGCGCTGCAGAGCTTCAATTCCCTCTTCAACGAATCGTTTAGACCAATGCTCACGAACTGTTTTATCGGATGGTAAATCGTCGAACCCATTCACAAGGGCATCCACATACATCATGCTTCCACCACAACAAACCACGGTATCGTATTGAGTGAATAGCTCGTGCAGTTTTTCCAGCGCTTCTCGTTCGAAACGCCCTGCGCTGTATTCATCGTGAATTGAAACAGAGGCTATGAAATGATGCTTGACCTCTCGCAGCTCATCCTCCGAAGGACGCGCTGCGCCTATGTTGAGCTCCTTGAATATCTGTCGCGAATCGGCAGATATGATTTCAGTGCCAAGCGTCCGAGCCAATTGAATGGCATGCGCCGTTTTACCAACTGCGGTGGGGCCCAGTATGACAATGAGTTTTTTCATGATGTAATCCAGGTCGCGCTGCTGTGCAAGCAATTGAAGGCTTAATTAGCGATCTCAGGCGTCGACCAAGCCACGTCCAATCTTCTTAATCTTGCCATCCGACTGAAGCTTCGCAAAAAGTGTCTCGAGCAGTCCATTGATAAACACATTGCTTTTCGGAGTGCTGTAGTAGTTGGCCAATTCGATGTATTCGTTCATGGTTACTTTCAGCGGAATTGATTCGAAGGTTTGTGCTTCTGCCAATGCCATTTTCAGAATCACCATATCCATCGTGGCAATGCGGTCGGCTTCCCAATTAGGTGCATTTTCTGAAATCATTTTTTCGCTGTCAGCGCCGAGTGCAAGGGTTCTGCGGAACAATTGCTTGGTATACTCCTCTTCATCGTCATCAATCTTCCAAAGCGGCATAAGCTCAATATCGCTATCATTTTCTTTAACGGTCTTGAGCGTTTTCAGCGCCATGCTCGAAGCAAGGTCAAGATCATCGTTCCAGAAAATTCCGATTTCTTCCAACCAATCGTGCATGTTCTCAAAGTTGATGAGTTCACGGCGTAGGAAACGCACTAAATATTCGCGGTCATGCTCGAATCCACGCTCTTTACTAGCCATGTATTCCTTGTATTCAGGCGACTCGATGAGTGCCTTGAACATTGAGCGCAATAAATCGTCGTTGTCGCGCCAGCGGATATGTATATCCTTGGAAATCTTGTCCAACACCTTACTGTTGGCCAGAATACGCACCAGATTGTTGGTCACGAACTTGGTATTCGGATGCAAATCTTCTTGAGCAGGCAACTTCTTGTTTAATCCGGCCTCAATCTTTTCAATTGCCTTGGCTTGCATTTCACCCGGCAAAAGCAAGAGGGCAATGTATAAATCGCGGAAGCGGTTAAAGCTTTCGAATAGTATTTTTTCATACTTGACAACATCAGGCTTGTCTTCACTGTAATAAGCGAAGATGATCTGCATTGACTTGATTCGAATCTGTCGTCGGTTGAGCATGGGTAGTATAATCAGTTTAAAGTTGGTCTTACATGGTTGCCTTCAGCTTGGCAATTGAAGCAATTCGCGCTTCAGCCAGTTGGTTGGCCGCCAGGTAGGTCGGTATAGAATTCTTCTTGGAGATATCGAAAATATTGAGTGCAGTTTGATAGATGCCTTCTGCTTGCGCCAAAGCGGCGTTGCGGTTGTATCCTACAATCTCCCAGTAGCAATTGATGATACCACCGGCATTCACCAAATAATCGGGGGCGTAGAGTATGCCGCGCTTGAGCACTTCTTGTCCGTGCACTTTTTCATCCTTCAACTGGTTGTTGGCTGCACCACAAACGATGCTGCACCTCAAGCGTTCAAGGGTTTCGTCGTTGATGGTTGCTCCCAAAGCGCATGGGCTGTAAATGTCCATTGGAACATCATACACGTCCTTTGCATCGACAGCCTTCACATTGTATTTCTTCACAACTGCGTTCACGCGGTCTTCGTAGATATCGCAGATGGTAACGTCGGCGCCTTCTTTCACCAGGTGTTCCACGAGGTACTCGCCCACGTGACCAACTCCCTGCACAACTACTTTCTTTCCGGTAAGTGAATCGTTGCCGCTCAATTCCTTTTGGCTTGCTTTCATTCCCATGTAAACGCCATAAGCCGTAACCGGGCTGGGATCGCCACTACCACCGAGGTATTCGGGAAGGCCTACAACGTGCTTGGTTTCGAGGCGCACATATTCCATGTCGCGGGTTGAAATACCCACGTCTTCAGCGGTAATGTACTTTCCACCGCAACTGTTTACAAACTTTCCGAATCGACGCATGAGCGCTTCACTCTTCTGCTTGCGGGCATCGCCGATAATGACGGCTTTACCGCCGCCGATGTTCAAACCGGCGAGTGCATTTTTATAAGTCATTCCGCGTGAAAGACGAAGCGCATCGGTGATGGCTTCCTCTTCAGTGCCATAAGCCCACATGCGGGTTCCGCCTACTGCAGGCCCGAGGGTTGTGTTGTGAATGGCAATGATTGAACGAAGTCCTGTTTCGTTGTCTTGGCAGAATACAAGTTGTTCGTGATTGAAGGTCGACATACGACCGGTGACAGAGGCTTCAGTAACGTTAACTGCAGCCTTTTCCATGGTTTCCATCAATTGGTAATTTTCGATTAAAGACAATCCGCAAACCGTTTTCGCGGGTCTTTTAAA
>CAMAYP010000177.1 GCA_945862415.1 Chryseobacterium gleum
TAAATCGATCATGTGTGCGGCATTCCAATCGGGTTGAAGATCGAATCGAGCAGTAGAATAAAGGCAAACAGCCTGATATTTTGGTGCGCCATCTCCGAAAAATGCAATTTCTTGGCTCGAATAATCACTGTAGCTATCAGCATCTAAAATGCAAGGAAAATCGGGGGTGATTTTTTGGTTTTGATGATCGTAAACAGCCGTGTAGACTTCCAATCGGCGCGCATCGATCATTGGAACAATATATCCTTTGAATTCGGGATAGGTGGCAATAAATCCAGCGGCCATGATGTCGAGCGTTCCCAAAGTGATCAATGGAATTTCGCGGGCATAACAAATGCCTTTGGCGGTAGATAAACCAATTCGTAAACCGGTGTAGGAACCTGGTCCGTTCGACACAACAACGCCTTGCAGATCAGCATACGAAACCGCTTGCTCGGTGAGCAGTTGGTCGACAAGGAACATGAGGTTTTCGGCATGCCGGAATCCGTCGCGGATGACCTTTACACCGAGCGGCTTTCCATCCCCCGACAGGGAAACTGAACACACCGCAGTTGCCGTTTCGAGATGCAGCAGATAGACCAAGGTGTTATTCTTTTTTGGTATAGAGTTGTGCGGCTTCAACCACGACAACCTCCATAGAATCCTTCATGATTTTCGAGATGGCCGAATAGGGCGCAGAAACGACCTCTTCTCCACCCTTCAAACCGGTGAGAATGCGGATATAATCGTTGTCTTGAATGCCTGTTGTAACGCGTACTTTGCGCACTTTTCCTTCCGAATAAACGAAAACTACTTCCTCCACTTCACCAGCTTCGTTGGCATTGTCGATGGCTTGAGCTTCACCTTCGCTATCTGAAATATTCTTCTCTTCTTTCGCTTCTTTGCCTTCAATCACGCGGGTTGTAACCGCCATGATAGGCACCGTTAATACGTTTGATTCTGTTTTTGTGAGGATATCGACTGTTGCCGACATGCCTGGGCGGAAAGGAGAAAGATGTGGTTTTGCAGTATCTACCAGGTCGGTGTAGGAATCGCGAAGGATGCGGATTTTTACAGAGAAATTGGTTACTTGATCGGAGGTATTCACGCTCAAACCGACAGTATTCGAAGAGTTTGCAACCTCAGTAACGATGCCTTTGAACGTGCGTTCGCCGTATGCGTCAACTTCAACATTGGCGGTATCGTTTAGCTCGATGCGTACAATGTCGTTTTCGTTCACGTCAACACTAACTTCCATTTCAGAAAGGTTTGCGATACGAAGCAATTCGGTTCCGCTCATTTGAGCAGTTCCTACCACACGTTCGCCAAGTTCTACGTTGAGTTTCGATACAGTACCATCGGTTGGTGCGTAAATTCGGGTTCTTCCGAGGTTATCGTTGGCTTCCTTGAGAGATGCTTGTGCGCTGTTTACTGCGTATTCGGCAGCGAGGACGCTCTGTTTCGCGGCTTCAACATCCGCCTTGGCGCCTTCGTATTGTGCTTTGGCAGCATCAAATTCTGAGGCTGAAATGGCTTGTTGATCGAAGAGTTTCTTGCTGCGTTTAAAGCTTTCATCGATGTTATTGAATGATGCTTTTGCTTGATTTTCGCGGGCTTTTGCGTTGGCTACATTGGCTTTCGACTGGTTGAGTGCTGCTGCAACACGGTCGGCAGCCGATTGGATTAGATCGGGATTGATGGTGAGCAGATGATCTCCTTTTTGCACCTTTTGTCCTTCTTTTACATTGAGCTCAACGATTTCGCCTGAAACATCAGCAGAAATCTTCACTTCCACTTCAGGTTGAATCTTGCCGTTGGCAGAAACCATTTCGGTGATCGAGCGTTTTGTGGCCTTCTCAACAGCAACCTCAATACCTGGTTTTTTCCCTAGCCAACCCGCAGATTTTGCAATGATGCCGAGCACAATGAGTGCTCCAACAATGATGAGAATATTGCGTGTGCTTTTTTTCATGGTTAGAAAGTAATGGCGTTGCCCTGATAAAAATCGAGCACTTTAATGCGTAAAATAAGTTCGTAACGGGCTTGTGCCAATGATGATTTGGCGGTTACTAGTTGGTTGCGTGAATTGTTGAATTCAAAAATACTGATCACTCCAGCATCGAAGCGTTGTTGCATGTATCCGAAAGCTTCTTGGGTGGCATTGAGCGATTTCTCGGCAGCTTGGTAACGCTCGAATGCAGCGCGGGCATCGAACCAAGCCGATTGGATATCGCGGCGAAGTTGATTGCGTTGAATTTGGGCGTTGATGCGAGCAGATTCTAGGTTGATCTTTTGAAGACTAACTTGGCTTCTCGTTCTCAGGTTATTGAAAATGGGTACGTTCAACGACAAGCCGAAAGTACGGTTGAAGTTCTGATCGAGCTGCTCGTTAAATGGTGTAAGTTCGGTGATAGGCACATCTACATCTACGATGATGGGAACACCTCCGATGCTACCGAAGTTTTGCTGTTGGCTGGAGGTTCCAACGATTTTTCGCGACAATTCAGAGTACCCAGTACCGAATCCGCCAAAAGCTGAAATCGAAGGCAGATAACCACCTTTTAGGGATTTCAAAGTGAGCTCGGCTGTCTGCACATTCCAATCGGCACTTTGGATGCCCGGTTGATTTTCTACAGCAACTGTGTAAAGTGCTTTGGCTTGATATGCGGGCAAAGCAGTGGTGATCTTGCTGAAATCGGGTGCTTGGATGCTGAATTGATCAGGATCTTCAATTTGAAGCAGTTGCGCCAAAGTGAGCAATGCCAATCCTTCGCGGTTGCGGGCATTCACGACATTCAGTGCTTCATTCGACTCGTTTGCTTCTACCTGCAACAGATCACCTTTGGCAGATCTACCAGCATCGAAGAGGATTTTAGCACGTTGTGTTTGTTGTTTGGCCAGATCGAATTGACTTTCGGCAATCACCAATAACTCTTGCGCTAAAAGAGCATTTAGGAAGGCATTGGTGACTTGAAGGGCGATGTCGTTTTTGAGTTGATCGTTGCTAAACTTGGCTGCTTTCACGCCAGCTTGATTTGCTTGGATGCTTCGGAGGTTTGTGAGTCCGCTGAAAAGATTCACCCCTGAACTCACGCTGAAATTTTGCGAAAGCACACGCTGGTCGGCAAACTGATTCGTGAATGGATCTATTCGGCGGCCGGTGTTGTATGTATGGTTCGCGCTTCCATTCAAAGTGGGCAGAACTTGTGCTTTCGATTGCAGCAAGTTTACTTCGGCTTGCTGCACTTGAAGCTCGTTTTGTGAGAGCTGCAAGTTGTTTTGCCAAGCTTGATCGATACATTCTTTGATCGTCCAGCGTTTGGTCGATTGTGCCATTAACTGCAAACAGCTAAGCAGCGCAACAATAAGAGTGGTGAATGTTTTCATTTGTGCAGAAGCAAAGGTAAACTTCTCCAAGCAGCACAATCTTATTAAATGAAAAAAAACGTACAGAAATAGAGAGCAATACACTCTTTCCAACCAGATGAAATCAATTCAACTCAGTCAGTTGATAATCTAATTTCAAGGCTTGATTAAAAATTTAGTAATTCAAACTATTTGAACAACCACTTATACAAGTCGTTTCCGTTGGCATATACCAACAACGAAAGCAAAAGAATCATCCCTACCAACTGCGCACGTTCGAGCAGTTTCTCAGATGGCTTGCGGCCTGTAATCATTTCCCCGATAAGGAAAACCACGTGACCACCATCGAGCGCTGGAATCGGTAGAATGTTCATGAATGCCAACACGATCGACAAGAAAGCTGTGAAGCTCCAGAATTGACGCCAATCCCAGTCTTTGTCGAACTGCTTAGCAATCGCTGCGAAACCACCCACTTGCTTAGCGCCTTCCTTGGTGAAAACAAGCTTGAACTGTTTCACATAATTCGTAAGGGTCGACAATGCTTCATTTATCCCCGCAGGGAAAGATGCGAAAAAGCCATATTTAAGGGTTTCAA
>CAMAYP010000178.1 GCA_945862415.1 Chryseobacterium gleum
GATTTGAACAGCAGTATTTCAGGCGTGCTGCCTATTGGAGCGCACCTTTCGCCATTTCCCAACCTGCCCTACTTCACATTGGTTGGAGTAGAAGCAATAGGTTCGCATGACAGCGATGACAACGCAGATTTCGGTGGCTGGGCGCTGGGAATACCCGGTGACAATGCAACTACCGGTGAATGGGAAGAAGACGCTCCGCTGGGCTCCTATACCGTAGACGTAGCACCAGGAACAGCAGTGGCGACCGACGTGCAGCACACCCCCGGCGGTGAGTTCTGTTTCATCACCGGAAATGCATCGAGTGAAACCGCAGGTATTGGCGAGAACGATGTAGATGGTGGCAAAACAACCTTGCAGACTCCCATGATTGATATGTCGGGATTAACCGAACCAATTGTAGCCTACTGGCGCTATTACACCAACAACCCTCCCGGAGGAGCAAATCCGGGCGCCGACTGGTGGCAGGTGCGTATGAGCAATGACGGCGGACAAAACTGGACATACATTGAGGACACGCAAACTGCCGATATGAATTGGCGTCGCAATGCAATACGCATAGCAGACTGGATGGAACCAACTGCTCAAATGCGCTTCCAGTTCATTGCGAGCGATAGCACACGTCTCGGTCAAAACCTCGATGGAGGATCACTCATTGAGGCCGCTCTCGACGATTTTGTTCTTTACGATCGCATGATTGTGAGCGTTGAAGAAATACAGGAACTTACTTCAGCAATTTCGGTTTACCCTAACCCGGCAAACGACCGCATACGTGTGCAAACCAAGCACCCACTCATGCACAACGCGCACATTGAGCTTGTATCACCAACCGGACAATTGGTATTTACTAAAACAACAGGCGACATCCCGATGGGACGAACTATTACCATTGAAACTTCGCAACTCGCAGTAGGCACTTATATGCTTAGGTTGGTGAGCGACGAGGCGAACGAGGCGCAGAGTGTGGTGATTAGTAGATAGTTTTAAAGGTGAGAGGGTGAAGGGGTGAGAGGGTGAAATGGTGATTACGTAGCTATTCTCAATTTACTATTTCACCCTTTCACTATTTCACCCTTTCACTATTTCACTATTTCACTTCCCCAGAGGATCAAGCCCCTCGCCTTTCAATCGCCGTTTGGGCATAACCTTGGTGACGACTTCTATTATTTCCTGCTGGAGCAATTCGAGCACGCGCTTCTTCACAAAATGCCGATGCACTGCAATGCCTACACTGCGATAAGGCTCATTGCCGGCGATCCTACTCACCCGGTTTAAATCACGCAACGGCATCTCTGTTGTTGCGAGGTAAGGAAGCAATGTCGCGGCCTTGTTAGCCTTGACGAAGCGCAGCAAACTATCAATTGAGCCAGCCTTGAATTCAAAGTTTAGTCGGTTGCCGAGCGGCTTTCGTTTGATATCGCAGAATTGTACAACTTGAGCTCGCATGCAATGCCCCTCCCCCAATAACACCATGTTGCGCATATCGAGTTTCTCGACCGCAACGGTCTTTGGCTGTTTCTTGCCCGCATCAAAATACACAAACGGCTCGTCGTAGAGTGTATACTCATCAAGCGCAGCGTCCTGAAGCGGCGTTGACACAATACCGATATCGAGATCACGCGATTTCAATTGACGCATGATTTCAGCCGTAGTCAACTCTCGAACGCGAATTTTCAACAGCGGAAACTTCTGCGCAAATGCTTGCAAAAACAGCGGCAACAAGAAAGGAGCTATGGTTGGAATAACTGCCATTTTCAGTTCGCCCTTCAGCTCTCCCTTTAGCTCCTTCGCTATTTCCTGAAGTTGCTGAATCTCCTTTATAACTAATCTCATGTGATCGACCATAACCCCTCCTTCCGTGGTAAGTTCCAAAGGCTTACGCTTGCGATCGAAAAGGGTGATGCTTAATTCTCCTTCCAACTTAGCAATCATGGTGCTCAAGGTGGATTGAGTTACAAAGCAACGCCTTGCAGCGGATTCAAAATGACGCGTCTCAGCGAGTGCTATGACGTATTCCAGCTGTTGAATATTCATTGATGACATCAATATAGATATCGCAAATATAGTTTTTATCAATATCACAGAACAAACTAGTTTTGGTCATGTTTAAATAGATGAAACCAAAAGACATTTCTACAATGAAAAAATTCTTCATTCTAATTTCCATTGCCATGGCACAAACAGCAAGTGCTCAGCCGCATACCGGCAACATCGAACAATGCCCCTTCCATTCTTCGTTGGCTACACCTGCTGCTGTGGCCGGCTCAGGCAATGACAACGAAGATTGGTGGCCCAACCGCTTGAATCTTGACATTCTGCGTCAGAATTCTTCGCTTTCAGACCCAATGGGACCGACCTATAGTTACAAGGCTGCGTTCAATAGTTTGGACTATGCAGCTATTAAAAAAGATTTGACCAATGTGATGTCGCAATCTCAAGATTGGTGGCCAGCAGATTTTGGAAGCTACGGACCTCTGTTTGTGCGAATGGCGTGGCATAGCGCAGGCACTTACCGCACTGCTGATGGACGTGGCGGCACTCGCTCAGGCATGGAGCGCTTTGCTCCTCAGAACAGCTGGCCTGATAATGCCAACTTGGATAAAGCACGCAGATTGTTGTGGCCCATAAAGCAGAAATACGGCAATAAAATTTCGTGGGCCGACCTCATGATTCTCGCGGGTAACGTTGCACTCGAGTCGATGGGATTCACCACATTCGGTTTTGCAGGCGGCCGTGTAGATGTGTGGGAACCAGAAACACATGTATACTGGGGCCCAGAGAAAGAGTGGCTCGCAGATGAGCGCTATGCTGATGGTCGCAAATTAGAAAGCCCGCTGGCCGCAGTGCAGATGGGACTTATATATGTGAATCCTGAAGGTCCCAATGGAAACCCCGATCCGGTTGCTTCCGCTAAAGATATCCGCGAAACCTTTGCACGCATGAGCATGAACGATGAGGAGACCGTAGCACTCATCGCAGGTGGTCACACCTTCGGTAAAACACACGGCGCAGGGCCTGCCTCCAATGTAGGCGTTGTGCCTGAAGCAGCCGACATTGAAGAGCAAGGATTCGGTTGGAAAAGCAACTACAAGAGCGGTAAAGGAACAGATGCTATTACCAGTGGTTTGGAAGTAACCTGGACATCGACACCTGCACAATGGGGCTATGACTATTTCACTTTCCTTTTCAAATACGAATGGGAGTTGACCAAGAGCCCTGCAGGAGCGAATCAATGGGTTGCGAAAAACGCTGATGAACTTGTGCCCGATGCATTCGACGCAAAGAAGAAGCATAAGCCAACCATGTTGACAACCGACTTGGCATTGCGCTTCGACCCCGCGTATGAAAAAGTATCGCGTCGCTTCTTAGAGAACCCGAATGAATTTGCCGACGCATTTGCGCGCGCTTGGTTCAAGTTGACGCACCGCGACATGGGTCCACGCACAACCTACTTGGGTCCTGAGGCCCCGAAAGAAGAACTGATTTGGCAAGATCCGATTCCAGCACTGAATCACACCACCATCGACAACAATGACGTGGTTACCTTGAAAGCTGAAATCATGAAATCCGGATTGACGATTGGAGAAATGGTATCCACCGCGTGGGGTTCTGCATCCACGTATCGCAACTCTGACCGTCGCGGCGGAGCAAACGGTGCTCGCATTCGTTTGGAGCCAATGAAAAACTGGGAGGTCAACAATCCCGCGCAACTCGCTAAAGTCGTGAAGGCACTGGAGAAAATTCAGAGTGACTTCAACAGCAAGTCGGGAGCGAAGAAAGTTTCGATGGCAGACTTGATTGTTCTCGCAGGAAATGCAGCTGTAGAGCAGGCTGCTGAAAATGCAGGATACACGGTTAATGTGCCCTTCACAGCAGGTCGTATGGATGCTACACAGGCACAAACCGACATCAACTCTATGGGCGTATTGGAGCC
>CAMAYP010000179.1 GCA_945862415.1 Chryseobacterium gleum
GCGAAATGCGACGAAAAGCAACACGAAGAAAACCGCAGAACCGAGTTTAAGATCTTATCACTGTAATAGAAAATCTATCGTAATTGATTCAAAGGCCGGCTATTCCGGCCTTTGTTGTTTTTGTTCATAACGTCCATCCGCTGTACCAACCAACGGAGTCATAATATGTATTAAATCAATATTTTGTCGATATTTGCGAATTCTTCGTAGGTTGTAAATTGAATTTAAACCAAGAACAACGAAAAATGGCTTGGGTAAAAACTAGTGTTCACTGCATGCTTCTAAGGATAATTCCTTTGGCACTATGCCTTTGTCTTTCCCTGTCTATGCAGGGTCAAGCAGCGGATGACACTGATTATACGGCCTATGATTATATACCGAGATCAGGGAATGTAAGTGAAAACGACAATTTACCTGCAGGTAATCGCACGCATCGATTTTTGAATGAGCCCTTTCACGGTGCAATTGAATGGGCCAACTCAAACACCGGAACTTTCTCCTACCTCGTAAACCCACTGAACGTTCAGATATATGCGGGCGGAGGCATCTGGGCTTACGGCGCACCCTATACGATCAGACTTGATAGCATTTATTACGAAGTATGCACTCCAGCAATCTGTGATACAGCTCTAATCGAAATCTTCATCGCTTTTAGACCCGATAGTCCCGTAGCCATCCCTGACACATTCTACATAGAAACAGGGTCACTCCGCACTTTTGATGTAAGCTGGAATGATTACGATCCCGATTCCATTAGCGATCCCAATCGATATCCAAATCGCTTTTACGATCAATCATTACCCCAATTTGCAACATCGGAAGTAGCGTCGAATAGTCCCTTCATGAGTTTAGATGGTCACTTTCAATATCAGTCGCAACCATCCTTTTCAGGCGAAGATTCATTTACCTACGTAATGCTTGACCCGCTTGGATGCGTTGACAGTTCCGAAATTGTGACGGTAACTATCGTAGTACTCGAGAATGACGCCTCCCCTTTCGCTTCACAAGTCAACCTTGGCAATATCAACGAAGAATCAATTCGCTATCAAAATCTCGCGTTCTATACTTTCGACCCGGAAGGTGAAAACCTGACTTACCGCATCATTCAACAAGGCCAGGGAGGAATAGCAACCGTTACATCCAACGGCGCAATGACCTATACCGCTGCGCTTAACTACATCGGACCCGACACACTCTACTACGAAGTAACGGACCTCGTTGGACAAACGGACACAGCAGCTATTGTATTACAAATCATCAACGCAAATAACGATGCCCCGCAAGCAACTGATCGCACGTTCACCATCGCCGAAGATGTCGTGCTGAGTCAAGACATTAGCTTCACGGACACGGTGGATGGTGATGCACTCTCCTACTCTATCGAAACAAATGCACAACATGGAGTGGCATCGTTAAGCGCTAGTGGATTGCTGACGTATACACCAAGCCCAAATTTCTTCGGTACCGATATCATCCTCTACAGAAGTTGTGACGCAGGGAATCTGTGCGACACAGCAAGCATAGAAGTCTTTATCACTCCGGTCAACGATGCACCCACTGTAACGAATGACTTCAATGAATTACCCATCAACGGCACGTTAACAAGCAATCTTCTACCGAACGTTTCCGACACGGACAGTCAGTTGAACACGATCACCTTCAGCATGCTAGATAGTCCATCGCACGGAATCGTTGTTTTACAATCGAATGGCGCATACACTTACATTCCGGACGCATACTTCTACGGAGAAGATTCATTTACCTACACCGCCTGCGACAACGCAGAAGGATGCAACGTCGGTGAAGCAACAATTACAATCACCTTGATCAATTTGCCACCGGAAGCACAAAGCGCGGAATTTTCTCTTCAGGAAGATGAGTCCTCTGTAATTTATTTGAATGAATACACCTTCGACTTCGGCTCGAGTGACTTGATGTACACGATCATCAATTCTCCCGCAATTGGTCAATTCACGGGCATCACAAACACAGGCTTCTCATTTGAACCGAACATAAACGCGAACGGCATTTTCACAATTGACTATGAAGTTTGTGACACCGGCAATCTATGTGATTCCGCGCAACTAACGCTCAGCATCATAGCAGTGAACGACGCGCCTGTAACCACAGACGGCTTGTTCGAAGGAAACGAAGACATGCCCATTGAATGGTCACCAAGCTATACAGACATCGACAGCGATTCTCTTCAAACAACAGTAACGAGCGCACCATTGCACGGCACCATCAGCGGTAATGTATACTTTCCCGAATCCGATTTTTTCGGCACAGACAGCCTAACCTTCGAAGTATGCGACAACTCAGAAGCCTGCACAACCGGCACTATTGTGTTTATGGTTTCGGAAGTAAATGATTCTCCTGTAGCGAGCGACGAAAGCGTTACAGGACAAGAAGATCAATGGATTGAAACTGATTTGGCAGATAACGCATTCGACATCGATTCATCTAGTTTAACCTACTCCGCAATAGTTGAAAGTAACCCGGACAACATCCAAATCAATTCAGACGGAACATTGTCTTGGCTTCCACCGGCCAACTATTTCGGAGCAACATCGGTTGCATTTAGTGCTTGCGATAGTGATGGCCTGTGCGACACCGCTTGGGCATACATCAGCATAGATGCTGTGAATGATACACCATTGGTGAATTTCCCCGACATTCAATTGCAAGAAGACAGCGAGATTGATTATACATCGCTCTATTACGCCTATGATATTGAAGGGCAATTCATCGTTCAATCCCTTGTTACAGCCCATGGCATAGCAGCCGAACTGAACAACGAAAGTGGATTGCTCCACATAACAGCATCTGACAATTACTCGGGGAATGCATACGTCGTGCTGAACACCTGCGATGAAACGGGAGCTTGTATCTCCGATACCATATTCATTGAAGTGACACCTGTGAACGACAGTCCGGTTGGAAATGATTTCAGCTACTCAACTTTTCAAAACACTTCGATAACAGCTTCATTGTATGACCACGCAACAGACATTGACGACGATAGTCTATCATTCAATGTCACGACCTCTTTCGGTGTTACAACCCTTGTGAACGGCCTATTCAACTTTACTCCGCAAGATGGTTTTGTAGGAACAGATACTCTTCAGATACAGGCATGCGACAGTTCACTTTCATGTCTCAACCTCATCTGCCTAATAGCTGTTTTTCCACCCAATGAAGCACCGATTGTGGAGACGATGACACAGAATATTTGCCAGAGCAGCCAACTGGTTATCCCATTGAACACGCTAGCCTCCGATGATGTGGATGCTCCGGAAAACCTGCAGTATGCTTTCAATGCAAGCGCGCCAGCAACATTTACAATCGATGCGGAGAACCAGACACTGACTGTACTTCCTTCCTCCTTCTTTTCCGGCGAATTGAGTATTGAAGTGAGCGTTTGTGACCATGCAACACCCCCACTTTGCACAACCGGAAACATTACACTGACAGTTACCGCCACCTCTTCACCTCAGATAACAGCTGCCACCATCGAACAGATAACGTGTTTCGGAAGTGATGACGGCTCCATCGTAATTGACAGCGTAACAGAAGAAACAGGTGTTGAATACCTCTGGAGCAATGGAAGTACGAATAACGCCATTGATAGTTTGCCGGCGGGAAATTATGAAGTTGAAATAACAGGTCTATCGGCGTGCAGCACGCCGCTTCAAGCACAATTCACCATCGCAGAGACTGAGGCATTGCAACTGGCACTCACAACACAAGCTATATCATCGCCCGGCTCAGGATTGATTGAATGCAATGTTTCAGGCGGAACACAGCCCTATAGCTACTCATGGCAAGGACCGGATAACTTCAACTCTGTTGAACCGTCATTGCAGAATCTCGGCACTGCAGGAACCTATATTCTTCAGGTGCACGACGCCAACGGATGCGTCGCCGAGGA
>CAMAYP010000180.1 GCA_945862415.1 Chryseobacterium gleum
CCATCGTTGTGATAGTAATCGTGGTTACCACCTGAGTGAATCAAGTCGAGGAAGCCGTCGTTATCGAAATCGTGGAACTTACCCTGAAGGAAGAAGCCTGAATATTGCAAACCTGAACCTTGTGTGCGATCGGTAAAGAATCCTGTTCCGTCGTTTTCATAGATTTCTAGGGTACCGCTATGTGTTGTTAAGAAACAATCGAAGTCACCATCGTTGTCCAAGTCAGCGAAATCGCTGGTCCATGATTGTTCAAGGTTCACCAAACCACGCTCTTGAGCGTAAGAAACACCTGTCATAGGATTAGAATGGTCAAATGTGCCATCTCCGTTATTGATTACTAAGATATTGGTGCGTCTATAGTCGAATGGATTACTTACGAATTGACGACATTTAGCAATGAACAAATCGGTATCACCATCACGGTCAAAGTCGGACCAAACAGAACCATAATTGCCACTGTTATCATTTGAGGCGCCTGATACCTGAGTTGATGCAACATTTTGTGAAATGCTTATGTTGTATGTTCCTGTGCCTCCTGTCCCTGATCCGAAAGATGTAATAAAGGATCCAGGAGTGATACCATCACCAGTAATAATCATTCCCGAAGTGATTGTTGGAGAACTCACTGCAGTTACTGTTAACGTTGTTCCTGAGATTGAAGCGGTCATAGACGCGCCTACCGATTCAGGATAAAACACCATGTCCATCATGTAGGTTCCGTTTATGAAGGAACCTGATCCGGTGTTTTCCATGATCACGTTGTGGCCGTCATCGTGGCAAAGGAAGCCATCGAGAAGTCCGTCGTTATTCACGTCAACTAGGTTACAGCCTTGGGTGAATATAGAAGCCCAACCATAATCAACTACCTGGTAGTTACCCGGACCATCGATGAGCACGATGTGCACATCGTCGTAGCTTCCGCCGCACATCACGTCTTTGTGGCCATCATTGTCCACATCACCGATGCACATTCCCCATTGTCCTTGGCCGCTTACCGCTCCCATATTACTTACCGAGAAACTTCCGTCGGCTTGCTGGTAAGCAATTGAAAGATCACGGCTGTTGTCGAGAATGATAATGTCATCCAGACCGTCATTGTTCATGTCTGTCACTCCTGTGCAACCACCGGAGTTGTGGGTGGAAGTTATCAGCGAATTGTTCATCGTGAATGTCTGGGCTGAACCCCACAGTGCGATGGACGTGAATAGCGATAACGCGTAAATTTTTTTCATGGATTAAATAATCAATTTGGTTTAAAATTATCCTTTGAAGTTTATTGGTGTTAAATGTACAATCTGTAACACCTTAACCCTTCCTTTCTTTACACCTTTAGATCTCAAAAACTTGGGTTTGTTTTTTCTAAACTGCACAACCATTGAACAGCGTTAAACGTTCACTACGATTTCAATCGCCAGAGGCTTCCGTTTTTGGTCGTAATTGCATGTACCTTCCCTTCTTTTTCCAATTGCTTTAACAGCGCTTCACAATCGGCAACGGGCTTATTCATAAACAGACTCAGCTCTTTCGAAGTCAAGCTTTTGAATGGTTCAAAATAAACGAGTACTTCAGTGGATAATGCCTTTGCGGATGCACCTGGCGCGAGCCGTTGAATACTGCCCGAAAACTCTTCGTAGCTGCGTGCGCCATATACCGTCAGGCGGTTGCCGGAGTCGTCCATGAAGAAAACGGTAGGGAAGCCCCGCACCCCCATTTCGCGCGACCTTTTTAGATCTTGCTCGAAAAGTTGAAGAGCAGGACCCTTGGAATCCTTTTCGAGTTGAGCCGCATCGAGGCCTGCCCACACAGCAGCCTCCGCAATCAGTTCAGGACGCGTAATGTTTTTAGCTTCTACGAACACCATTTCACGTAAGCGGCGCAAAAACGTAATCGCTTTGGTCTTATCCTGCATTTGGGCAGCTTTGAAAGCGATGGAAGGCGGGTAGGAGGAAGGCAGCGGATCATTCAACCAAACATCGCCAATCATTGGCATTTCGTAATGGTGACTTACTTCCTCCCAGTGATGATACACATCGGCCGGCTTTGAGATGCCTCCGCCATTGAAGCCGTCCCAAGACGGCAGCAATCCGCCCATACAATACTCCACATCAATGTAGTCGCCGTATTCCATTTTCATACGTCGCAATTGAGGTTCAATGCCCCAGCAAGAAGAGCAAATGGGATCGGTGAAGTAGAGTACTTTGACCGGTTTTTCGGTCGCTACTTCATTGGTCTCGATACCCGTTTGGGCTGCCCCACCGGGTATTTCGCATGTGCCTTGTTTAGGATCACAAAGAAGAGGGTTCAACTTTGTTTCTGGGTTCATAGGATTGGATGTGTTTTGGCAACTGATGCTCTGTATAAGTATCAGCATACAAGCACCGAATATGGAAAATTGACGCGATTGCATGATTGAGTTACACTGTAGGTGGCTCGTAACCAGGAGCGATGTTTTTCACAGGCTTGGTTGACTTGAGGTATGCGAAAATAGCCTTGAGTTCGTCGTCGGTCATTAACTTGTAGAACTGCCAAGGCATAGGAGGCAACAGAGGACGTGAAAGACCTTTCAGTTTGCCTTCTCGAATGCATGTGATGAATTGTTGCTCTGTCCAGGCGCCAATGCCGGTATCGTCGCTGGTAATATTGGGAGTATAGGTAGTGCCCCAAGGACCTACCCATGCAGTGAGCATATCGGTCACTGCAAGACCTCGCTTGGCCATATCGGCACGATCAACAGCGGGAGCAGGCATTGCGGCAGGGTGACCTGAAAGCCACAAACTACTATCCGGCTCCGGGCCTCGTTCGGTCATTTTCTTGGGTGTGTGGCAATCGTTACATGCACAGATTGTTACAAGGTGCTCACCGTACAGTGCGGCTGTTGCATAACCTCCAAACGATTCTTTTTTCGCTTCCGCTACTGGTTCCGATTTCTTCTCGGTTGCCGGCGAACAATTCAATAAACTTAGGGTAACTAAACCGGCGAGCAGTATAGTTGATACAGCTAATTTTTTCATAATCGTGAATTTTGGTTAATAGTGGTCTCTCCAAATGTATTTCTTTTTCGGCATCAGACAACAAAAAAAAACGGGCCTCTGAAATGAATTCGAGAGGCCCGGCAAAAGAAGAGGGAATTTCAGGTTAGTGGGGAATATTCATGCGGCGCGTTTGAACTTATTTTTTAATCATGGCACTTGCGCTTGCGCACCATGATTCAGGGCCACCGGCAGCATACCCCGTTTGCCCGAGTGGTTTAAAATTAACCGAACCGTCTTGTTGTACCTCCGGAATGACCAGGTAAACAGCAGGGTAACCTTGCACTTGAAAAATCTGTTGCATAGTTTGGTTTTGTGCCTTCAACTCATCGGGTAATTGTTTTTTACGCGGATAGTCGAGCTCAACGAGTACTACGTTTTCCTTTGCCCACTGAGTGAAGTATGGAGTTTGGAATACTTCTTTCTGAAGCCGAATGCACCAGCCGCACCAGTCGCTGCCTGTGAAAAAGAGAAACAGGGGCTTGCCGGTTTCCATCGATTTCTGGATGGCTTTGTTCATGTCGTTGTGCCACTCTTGTGTCTCAGTTTGCGCTTGAAAGGAAAGTGAGCAAAGGGTTATAGAAAGAAGGAACAGAAACTTTTTCATAGCTCAAAGATAGGTTTTTAATGCATACGCAATTTTGCTCGGCTTATTTTACCTCCTGCATGAGTTTGCGAATCATGGGCGATATGAGTATGAGCACAACTCCTGCAATAAGAGCGTACCAGGCAAAGTCGTAATAGCCTTGCGTGTAGATGTGCAGTTTCTCCACAGGTGACGCACTCTCATCGGGTGAGATGCTCGCGCCGAAAAGTCCGGCTACATATTGTCCATAAGCACTGGCCAAAAACCACAT
>CAMAYP010000181.1 GCA_945862415.1 Chryseobacterium gleum
ATTTTGCCCGCCGACTTTGTCGATCTGTCTGATTTGTATTGCACAACAGACACTTCTATACAATTGAATCCGGTGACGAATGACGGCGACTTTACTGGGCCCGTTTTGGCCGGTGTATTCGATCCGAACATTGCACCGGGCATCTATGATATAACCTATACCACGGGTTCTGGAGTGTGCGCGGCAAGCGTAACGCAGACGGTGGAAGTTCTTTCTTCCGAGAGCAGCGATTTCTATTTATTCCCGGCTTTTTGCGCAAGCTCTCCGGCTGAACAAATGATTCCGGACGTTCCGGGTGGTGTGTTCACAGGCACCGGAGTGAGCGGTGATTCATTTGATCCGACACAAGCTATTATTGGTGACAACGAAGTAACCTACACGTTGGCTCAGGCCAATGGTTGTGTTTCAACAACAACGCAAGTCATTGCAGTCTTCGATGTGGCCAATAGTGATTTCTCCGGACTCGAAGGAATTACGTGTATTTCGGAAGGATTGGTTGAGTTGCTGCCGGTTTCGCCCGGAGGTGTATTTAGCGGTCCTGGCGTGAGCGGAACATTCTTCGATCCTTCGGTTGCCGGCATTGGTGAGCATACGGTTACATACGATATCAACTTAGGCGATTGTCAGTCGGAAACAGCCATTGCGACAACCGTGCTCTTAGGCCCAGATGCTTCTTTCACCGGTTTGTTCGATTCGTATTGTGTAGATGCTGATTTCGTTTCCGAGTTGATTTGCGTGAATGCACCAGCCGATTTTAGCGGTCCCGGTGTTGTGGGCAATACGTTCGACGCCCAGACTGCCGGTGTGGGTGAGCACATCGTGACGTGCAGTTACACCGATGCTTTCGGTTGCACGGGCACCAGCACTCAAAGTGTCAGCGTGAATCCGCTACCGGTGGTAGATATCACGGTAGCCGGCGACTTAATGTCAGCGACTGTGGCCCAAGAGGGTGCAACGTATCAGTGGTGGAATTGCGATACACAGCTGCAGATTGATGGTGCAACGTCAGCTGAATTTTCCATTACCGATCCGTCTCAAAACGGGAGTTACTCCGTGGCCGTGACCCTCAATGGTTGCAATGCCATGAGCGATTGTGTTTTGCTGTTAATTGAAAGTGTTGAAGAAGTCTCAGGACAATGGTCATCCGGTTTCTTCCCGAATCCTGCCACAACCGATTTGAATGTTTGGAGCACGATGCCGGTTGGCTTGGACATCTACAACAGTGTGGGCACTTTGGTGCTTTCTCGTCCAACGAATTCAACCACTCATTCAATGGATGTTAGTGCCTTGCCCGTGGGTATCTACCGCGTTGTAATGCAACATGCCGGACAAATGAGTGCAGGCAATCTGCTTATCAGACGATAATTTTTTTCGCCGATAAGAAAAAAAATGTAACCAAATAAAAACACCTCCCGTATCAAACCCTGTGATTTGTTTTTTTGGTTAATTAATGGATTTGGTTAAGCAAGTAGGCCTCCCAATTGGGAGGCCTTCTTGTTTTTAGACGCGTCCACTACTCAAAAGGAACCCGCTCACCAAACTCCGAGTTTGCGGACGCCCCCGCAGCGCGCCCATCCTACCAATTAAATAAGCCGCTCAAAAAGAAATTACGACAAAACGTAACCTTCCATTTACCTCCCCCGTTTCAAGTGTGTATTTCAACAACAACGACTAGATTATACGATCAACGATATTGAAGATAACTCTCTATGATTAAGAGTAGTTAAGGTTAATTAAGGTTAAGCAAGCGGATAGCCCCTGAAACGTCGGGGGCTATTCTTTTTGTGCCCGGTCTCAGACGAGCAGAACCTTGGCTTTGGCGATTATTGCTTATACTTGCCGTTCATCACACATCAAAAAAAGGAAGATCTATGTCAAGTGTTTGGAGAAAGAAGCCAATTGCCGCATTTCATGCTGAAGCGGGTAAAAGCGAACTGAAGCGTATTTTGAGCAGGTGGGGACTAACCTCATTGGGTATCGGTGCCATCATTGGTGGCGGTATTTTCACGCTAACAGGAATTGCAGCCCACGACCATGCGGGCCCAGCCTTGGCGCTTTCGTTTGTAATTGCCGGTATCGGTTGTTTGTTCGCTTCATTGTGCTATGCAGAGTTTGCCTCGGTATTGCCGGTTGAAGGTTCTGCATACGCTTATGCATATGGTACCGTTGGTGAGCTCTTCGCTTGGTTCATCGGTTGGAACCTCATCCTCGAATACATGATGGGGGCGACCACCGTAGCCGTGGCTTGGAGCGGATATTTCTCGAAGCTCCTTCACATGTTCGGTTTGCACATACCCGATTGGCTCAACAACGACCCTATTACGTACGGTGGTTTCGCATTCAACTTGCCGGCATTCCTAATTACTTGGTTGGTTACTGGTATCCTCATCAAGGGTATCAAAGAAGCCGCGAGCACCAACAACTTGATTGTGATTCTGAAGGTGGCAGTAGTGCTTTTTGTAATTATAGTCGGTGCATTCTATGTGAACCCCGAAAACTGGACGCCTTTCATTCCTGCTGAGCAACCTATTTTGGATGCTGCGGGAAATCCCACGGGTGACGTGAACTTCGGCTTCGGTGGCGTGCTTACGGCCGCAACTATTGTGTTCTTCGCCTATATCGGCTTCGATGCGGTGAGCACACAGGCAGGGGAGGCCATCAACCCAAAGAAGGACGTTCCGTTTGCCATCATTGCTTCGCTTGTAATCTGCACGATTCTTTACATCCTCGTATCGCTCGTTCTAACTGGTATGGTACCTTATTCAACGCTCGACCTGAAAGCACCGGTGGCCTCGGCCTTCTCGGGAGCAGGTATCTCGTGGGCGGTATACCCCATCACCATTGCTGCAGTAGCCGGTCTTACTTCGGTAATGCTCGTGATGATGCTCGGTCAGACGCGTATTTTCTTCGGTATGGCGAAAGATGGACTGTTGCCACGGGGCATCTTTGGTGCACTTCACCCGAAGTTCAAAACGCCTTATAAGAGTACTATTCTGGTAGGATTGATTGTATCCTTAGTAGCTGCAGTAACTCCAATCAACAGCATCTCTGAGATGTGCTCAATGGGAACACTGCTCGCTTTCTCGATGGTTTGTCTTGCAGTATTGATTCTCCGCAAGCGCGAACCGGATTTGGAACGCCCTTACAGAACTCCGATGGTCAACATCATTGCACCGCTTGGTGTGCTCTTCAATATCTTCCTCATGACCCAGGTGCGCATCCACACCTGGTATGCGTTCATCATCTGGGGCACACTGGGTGTGATCGTTTACTTCTTGTATAGTAAGAGGAATAGTAATTTGGAGAAAATGTGAGTACTGGGTACTGAATACTGGGTACTGAATACTGGCTACTGATTACTGGGTACGGTTAGGTCCCTCCTTGTGGTTGCACTTCTCTGTACCCAAATGAAAGTCACTCTGCTTGGGCATAAACGGCCTCAATCAAAAAACCGCTAGTCACCGTACCTAGTACCTAGTACCTAGTACCTAAAACCTACTTGCTGCTTTTCGGGCACTTCTTGCACCGCTTCCCGTGCTTATACTTCTTGCAGCATTCCTTTTTCTTAGCGCAGGAATGAGCCATGAGTTGCATGACGATGCATGGGCTTTTTGAAGATGTGGTGACGCATTGACTCATGAACCAAAAGTCAGTGGTTTTTGGGGCGGCGGCAATACCGCTTTTCGGGTAGAATTTTTTAAGTACGAGGGACGAAGGACGAAGTACGGTGAGCGCGTTGCGTTTTTCGAGGGGTGATTGTGCCAAAGCGGAGGGATT
>CAMAYP010000182.1 GCA_945862415.1 Chryseobacterium gleum
ATGCACGCCCTGCAAGTGTTGCCGCTCCTCTCCTACTACCTCTTGAAAAACACCAAATGGACGGTTGCAGTTTCCATTCTCTATGGACTCCTCGCAATCGCCACACTTGTCCAAGCACTTCAAGGCAGTCCGTTGATGAGGGCGAAGGAAGGGACCCATGTATCGAAACAGTAAAAACCCTCAGTTTTTCGAGTCAAATCCAAAAAATCCTACGTTATTTTCGAATGGACTCCAAAATAACAGGTAACGCTCATCCGAGGGAAGATGATGCCATCCATTGAATACAATTTCTTATAAGGAAGAGCATTCGTGCTGCGGCCTGTCCTTACGTCTGGGTTCATATTGGTTGCTATCATGCTGCATGGATTGTTCAGCCCCTCCGGGGCTGTGGCGTCTATCATTTCATTGGAGGCTATTGAAGGTTGGCCCCTCCGGGGCCTCTTGAAGGATGACCTATAGATTGATGCGACCCCTAGCGAAAGAATACCGGAAACTAAACGCCCACTCGCCATTCGTCATTCGCCACTCGCCATTAGGCATTCTTTCCTATTTTCGCGCCATCAAAATTTTCATTCGCTATGAACATCCACGAATACCAAGGTAAATCGATACTGGCATCTTACGGCGTGGCCGTGCAACGCGGCTATGTGGCTTCTACTCCGGAAGAGGCGCACGAGGCGGCTGTTAAACTCAACGAAGAAACCGGCACGGGCTGGTTTGTGGTGAAGGCGCAAATTCACGCCGGTGGCCGCGGAAAAGGAACGGTTACCGAGACAGGCTCACGCGGCGTTGTGCTTGCGAAAGGCCTCGACAAAGTTGCCGATATCGCGAAAGATATCCTCGGTGGTCACTTGGTAACGCTGCAAACAAAAGCAGAAGGAAAATTGGTTCAGAAAGTCTATGTCGCGGAAGACGTGTACGCCCCGGGCGCAAGCGAACCCCGCGAATTCTATATGTCGGTCCTCCTCGACCGCGCACTCGGCCGCAACGTAATCGTTTACTCACCCGATGGTGGTATGAACATCGAAGACGTGGCGCACAACTCACCCGAGAAAATCTTCAAGGAAGTGATCGACCCAATGACGGGCGTCAACGACTTCCAGTGCCGCAAAATCGCTTTCAACCTCGGCCTCAGTGGCACGGCAATGAAAGAGATGGGCAAGTTTGTGAAAGCTCTTTACGCAGCCTACGTGGGTTGCGATGCGGCTATGTTCGAAATCAACCCGGTACTCAAAACCAGCGATGATCGTGTTATCGCTGTAGACGCGAAAGTGACGCTCGATGGCAACGGTCTCTTCCGCCATCCGGACTACGCCCAAATGCGCGATACCACAGAAGAAGATCCACTTGAAGTGGAAGCCAGCAACGCCGACCTCAACTACGTGAAGCTCGAAGGTAACGTGGGCTGCATGGTAAACGGAGCAGGCTTGGCCATGGCTACCATGGACATCATCAAATACAGCGGCGGTGAGCCTGCCAACTTCCTCGATGTAGGTGGAACAGCAGATGCCAAGCGCGTTGAAACCGCTTTCCGTATGATCCTCCGCGATCCATCCGTAAAAGCAATCCTCGTGAACATTTTCGGCGGTATCGTTCGCTGCGACCGTGTTGCACAGGGTATTGTGGATGCATACAGGAACATCGGCAACATTCAAGTGCCAATCATCGTGCGTCTGCAAGGAACCAACGCGGTAGAAGCCAAGAAACTCATCGACGAAAGCGGACTGGAAGTGCACTCAGCGATTACATTGCAAGAGGCGGCGGATCAGGTGAAGAAAGTATTGGCGTAATTACAGATTACGGATTACAGATGACGGATTACAGATTAATCCGTAATCCGTCATCTGTAATTTCTAATCTGCCATCCTGACCGCCATCAACCCATCCCTCACCGGCAACAGTACATTCTCCACACGCGGATCTTCCGTAACGAGCCTATTCAGTTCCTGCATCACACGCGTCTCCTTGTCATTGGGGTGAGGCTCGTGCAATACTTTGCCTGACCATAATACATTGTCGATGAGAATGATGGCGCCGGGTTTTAGACGCTGCATCAACAGATCGTAGTAATGCAGATAGTTCTCTTTGTCGGCGTCCATAAACACCAAGTCGAAGTCGAGTGGCAACAATGGAATCAACTCGCGTGCGTCGCCGAAGTGCCGCTCAATCTTATGACCGTGCGGTGAAAGCGTGAAATACTTGTCCTGTATCCACTGTAACTCATCATTGATATCGATGGTTATCAGTCGTCCATCATCCGGCAGCCCCTCTGCCATACACAACGCCGAGTATCCGGTATAGGTGCCAATCTCAAGTATGGTCTTGGCGCGCATCATCTGCACGAGCATCTTCAGCACACGTCCCTGCAAATGACCGCTGAGCATGCGCGGATTGATCACTTTCTGCCAGGTCTCGCGGGAAAGCTGCGCCAATAAGGGTGGTTCAGCTCCTGTGTGCGTTTCAACGTAACGCTCTATTTCTTCGGGGAGAAAATTCATAAACGTCAAAAATACTACCCCGCGCAAATCAATACGCCGGCAATCGAACGTCTAATACTGCCAACCATAGCGATATTTGCGCTATGCTTAAAAAGAACGTTCTACTGCGTCTCGCATTGGCCACCCTCATAGGTATGCCAATCATCGCAATATTGGTGGATCGTTTTTCGGAATCCGTTGATTTGCGCATGGCGTTGACGGGCAACGGCCTCTGGGCACAACAAGTGCTGTGGGGAAGCCTTGCCGGTCTGTGCATTGCCGTGGTGGCGCATCTACTAATTGCCTCGCCCCTATTGCGTGAAGTCAATACAAGCTATGCGCGCATGCTGGGCCGCTTCCAACTCAGCTTCAGCGAGGTGTTGCTCATTTCCCTGAGCGCCGGTGTGGGCGAAGAGATCCTCTTTCGCGGAGCTATCCAACCGTTTCTGGGTGTCGCCGTTACATCAGTGCTGTTTGTTGCCGTTCATGGCTACCTCAACCCCAAAGATTGGAGGCTTTCGGTGTATGGCGTATTCATGACCATCGGCATTGCATGGCTGGGTTATCTAGCGGAAACACAAGGTCTGCTCAGCGCTATTATCGGCCACACCATCATCGATGTGTATCTGCTAATCTACTTGCAACGATCGGCAAAGACGATATCGGTAACTGATAATCCCGATTTAGTAGACTTTCCCGAAGAAGAAGAGATTTAATATGCAACCGCAGAGACGCGAAGCACGCAAAGAAAAAAACTCGATCTATGCCCAAACCAAAATCAAACTCACTCGCTGACTTAGGTGGAATGGTATACTCCACCAATCCGAATTATCAGCCTGAAAGTGACGATTCAGCCAATGATGAAACACCAGCGCCCGGCCAACAGGACCTGCGCGTATGGCTCGAGAAAAATCACCGTGGTGGAAAAACAGCCACTGTCATCAAAGGATTTGCAGGTAGTGCCGATGACTTAGAGATACTCGGAAAAACGCTTAAGACCAAATGCGGTGCGGGCGGCTCTGCGAAAGACGGTGACATTATTATACAAGGCGACCACCGCGACAAGATCATGACTATACTTTCGCAACTCGGTTACAAAGCCAAAAAAGCAGGATCATAATATGAATTTATACCCCAAAAATCCCTTCCGCATTTCCATCAAAACACTCCAAAACCTGGAGGAAGTGCTGATGGGCGAACTGCGCGAACTGGGCGCCAACAACATAGAGGCAGGCAAGCGTGTAGTGCATTGCACGGG
>CAMAYP010000183.1 GCA_945862415.1 Chryseobacterium gleum
ACCAACTCACTAATCGATTTCGATTCATTCCGTATGATCTCGACAATACACTGGGCATCGATTGGATAGGCAACGACTGGTCGACACGCCCGATATACGATTGGTCGGCGCCCGGTGAAGAACGCCCGCTCTACACACGACTGATGCAAAACAGCGGCTATCGAGACCTCTTCAGCAAACACCTCGATGAACTCTGTGCGACACACTTCCACCCCGATTCACTCGCTCAGCAAATAGCTTATTGGCAGAACTTACTGGCGCCTCATGTTATTGAAGACCCTTACTATCCGATGGACTTTGGCTACGACATGGACGACTTCAATAATGCCGCTTGGCAAAGCTGCTGTAACCATGTGCCACTAGGCATCGTGCCCTTCGTTGAAGCACGAAGAGCTTCTGCATTAGAGCAACTGGAATCGTATGATGCGTTGGCAATCGACCCGCAGTGGATTGTGCAGCGCATCGATACCAATGCCGTTAGTTTGAAGGCTCGAGTGGAAGGAAATTTAAGTTCACTGCAGGCGAACTACTCGTGGGATGGTATAACCTATAATTCAGGAACCATGTCGGAATCAGGAATGCACTTGTATGATTACGACGGACCTCTATTCAACACCGCCAACGACAAGTTGTACTATCGAGCGATTCTCAACGGCAACACGTCCTACCCTTGCATGCCCCAATTTCACTGGATGACACGTTCAACAATCGGAGTGCGCATCAACGAGGTGTGTGCTTCGAACCATACGATTGTAACCGATAACGCCGGTGAATTCGACGATTGGGTTGAACTCTACAATACGACAGGCAGTGCAGTGTCTCTTTCGGGTTGCTTCCTTACCGATGATGTAACCAACTGGAACCGCTGGCAACTTCCCGACACGTTGCTTCCTGCACATGAATTTATGCTTTTGTGGTTGGACGATGATCAGGAGCAAGGTCGACACCATGCCAACTTCAAACTTGGTGCAGGTGAAGAACTGATGCTCTATCGCCTGGAAGAGGGCAAACCGCGCATCGTCGATCGCGCATCCGGATTTTCTCCGGTGAGCGATCAAACCTGGGCTCTTCTTCCCGACGGCGGGTCAGAATCTGGCATCACCTCAGGTACTCCGGGTGGGTCGAATATGATGAATTATGTTGCTGCCCTGAACGAAGCAGAGCCATTTCTATACCCCAATCCGGCTAACACGGTTTTTTTCTGGCCCGAACAATCAGTCGCAAGCATCTTCGACATGAATGGCAACCTCGTAGCGTCAGACATCCATTATGGAGAAAACAACTGCGACTACATGTGTAATGGGGTCTATGCCATTATCGCTCGCACAGGCACCTATCGACTTTCTATCGTTCGGTGAGCAGAGGTCCTTCTGACAAATCGTTGTTGCTAAAGAGACTTTTGCCTCAATTTGAAGGCGCCTCCTCTATTTAAATTCGTTTTCTCAAACTACAATTTCACAACATGAAAAAAATCTACTTAGTATTTGCATGTATGGTTTGCGCCGTAAGTATATCGGCTCAAACTGTGCCCAATGGAAGCTTTGAAAATTGGAACAACACACAGGGATATCCTGAACCGGATGGTTGGGCAACCCTCAATATTCTCTCTCTTTTCACAGGGTCTGATTATGGTGTTACTCAAGAAACACCGGGAGCCGTTGGCAGTTCCTATTGTCGCCTCACCTGCACTGCAGATTTGGAAGGATTTCCAACACCAGCGTTGGCCATCACAGGCTCAATGAACTTGCTCACAGGCGGCGGTACTACAGGCTTCCCTTTAAATAACTTACCCAATTTCCTTTCGGGACAATACCGAAGCACAATCAATGGCGATGACCAAGCGGGCATTGCATGCTTTTTCACGCGTTGGAATGAGGTTGAAAGCATGACCGACACCCTCGCTATTGCCTCACTTCAAATCTTTGAAAGTCAGAGCAGCTGGGCCAATTTCGACATTCCAATTATACCCATGATGACCGGCACACCCGACACTTGTGTGATTATATTGATTGCAGGTGCAGGTAATTTCCCTGAGGTTGGTAACTCCCTCGACATCGACGACCTTCACTTCACAGGAGGTGTTTCATCGGTCGATGAATCGGCGCTGGCTGGTTTTAAAGCATGGCCTAACCCGATGGGCAACGATCTGCAGTTGGATCTATCCACCATGGAAAATATAAATGAAATTGCACTCTATGACATGCAGGGCAGATTGATGCAACAGTGGCAATTGAGTGCAACGCAAGTTTCGTTGGACGTTGCGCAATTGCCCGCAGGCGCTTACGTGATGCATGTAACCAATCGAAGAGGACGATGGACACAATCCTTGATGAAAAATTAAGCTTCTAATCCATACACACTAGGACACGCCGGACTTTGTTCCGGCGTTTCTTTTTCAACACAGGATTGCAGGCCTACTTTCCGATATTTGCGCGCCGATCATGAATCTATCAGGAGCAATAAAACACCGCGTCTTTCAAGTCATACAGTCTGAAGCACACAAGCTGGGCGTGGAGGTGTACGTTATCGGTGGCTTTGTGCGCGATGTATTGCTTGGTCGCTCCAACACAGACATCGATTTTGTGGCCAACATGCACGGCGTTGAATTGGCGCGCAATGCAGCAAAAGCGCTCGGTGTAAAAAAGATTGACATCTTCAAAACCTACGGTACTGCGCACTTTCGCTTTGGCGATTGGGACCTTGAATTTGTGAATGCGCGTAAAGAATCTTATACGAGCGACTCGCGCAACCCGCAAGTAGAACAAGGCACGCTGCAAGACGATCAAAACCGACGCGACTTCACCATCAATGCGTTGGCCATCTCCCTGCAAAAAGAAAATTTCGGTGAAGTGATTGACCCCTTTGGAGGCCTTCAAGATCTTGAAAATAAAATACTGCGCACACCACTCGACCCCGACATCACATACAGCGACGACCCTCTTCGCATGATGCGTGCCGTGCGCTTCGCAAACCAGTTGCATTTCCGCATTGAGCAAGAATCGTTCGACGCCATCACACGCAATGCTGAGCGACTCAACATCGTTTCGATGGAGCGCATCACAACAGAACTCAACAAGATTATTCTGTGTGCAAAGCCATCTCTAGGATTTAAGATTCTGTTCGACACAGAACTGCTCCACCGTTTCTTTCCCGAGATGGTAAAACTGCATGGCATTGAAAAGCGAAACGGCATAGCGCATAAAGACAACTTCTACCATACGCTTCAGGTATTGGACAACGTTTGCGAAACGTCCGATAATCTTTGGTTGCGTTGGTCGGCCATCATGCACGACATAGCCAAGCCGCCCACCAAGCGTTTTGAGGAAGGCATCGGCTGGACCTTTCACGGTCACGAAGACTTGGGGGCGCGATGGGTTCCGAAAATATTCGCCCGATTAAAACTGCCGCTCGACCACTCGATGAAGTTTGTGCAGAAATTGGTGCTGCTTCATCTTCGTCCGATAGCACTTACGAAGGAAGAAATTTCGGACAGCGCCATAAGACGCCTTTTATTCGAAGCAGGCGACGACATCGACGAATTGATGAAACTCTGTCGTGCGGACATAACCTCAAAGAACGAAGCGAAAGTGCATCGCTACCTCGCCAACTACGACATCGTTGTTCAAAAGCTTATCGAGCTTGAGGAGAAAGACCGAATCCGCAACTTCCAACCGCCCATTAGCGGCGAAGACATCATGCGCATTTTCAA
>CAMAYP010000184.1 GCA_945862415.1 Chryseobacterium gleum
ATCAGCACATGCAGCGCAAACCAAACCATCATAACACCATACAGTTTACTCTTTCGCACTGCAGGAATAAACAGACCAACCAACGAAACCAAGAGGATGGGTGTGTAAATGAAAAGCCCTCTGAACGGACTGAACAAAAGAGCCTTCAGTTTGAAAAACATGGTGTGCTGAGAAACAGCGCCATTCCAGGTGAAGGGATCGTAATAGAGCGGCAACCAGCGTTGGTGCACTAGCATCGAATAAGCAATAAACACAACCAACAAAAAGGCAGACGATATTCCAACCATGGCAAACGCCTTCAGATTGCGACGCCAGGCTAGCCAAAGCATAACGGCAACCAGAAAGGGCAAGGCAGCAGGACGGGTAAACCAAGCCATGAATAAAAGCATACCCATATATAGCGGGCGGACAGAGTTTCCCTCCGATTGCTCCACACGAATAATTTCCAGTACAGCGAGACAGATGAATATCAACTCAAAGTGAAAACTCCAAAGTGCTGTGCCGTTTACACTCAGAAAGCTGGTAGAAAACATGAATGCAGTGGACCAGAATAGAGCCGACCATTTATCCATAAATCGCAGGGCAATCATGCGCAGCAAAAGCAACATGACTACACACAGAAAAGCAGCAATTTGTATTTGCCAAAAGTGATCGTGGGATTCAATTGCCATGTCATAACCCAGTGCATTTGCGAGAGCTACAAAAGGAACAGACAGTATGGGCGTGCCCAGTGGGTAGTTGTAGTAGACGTGACCATTCACCTCGTGGTACTTCCATTTACCGGTCGTAAAATGCTCATCAATTACTCGAGCTTTATACTCATCGAGTTGAATGGAACCGTTTTCGAGAATGGATTGAGAAGTTAGTAAGGTCAGCTGAGGATCGCCATTGGTACTGCTTACGCGCGCGGTTTGCACGACAAAAAACACAGCCATCATTGCGATTAGTGAGGCAATTCGATAAGGATTCAAAGCTGACGACATGGAAACGCAAGATTAGACTGAGCACATAGATACGTCCTGACAGAAACATGCTGTTTCAATCAGAGCGTTTTCACCCCTGAGGTGAATAACTAGCTTACTTGGAAGCCTGGATAAACGAAAGCAAATTGCTCATCATTTCCTCGCGCGACTTGAGTTCAGCTTCGAGCTTCATCTTTTCGGCTTGGAGGATGTCAATCTTTGCTTGAAGGTCGTTTACCTCTTCAGGCTTGGTAGCATTTTCGTTTGGAGTATTCACGGTAGCAACACGGTTAATGAACGGACTCAAATAGAGCCTGCCCAGTCATTTAGTTGAGACAAGTGTAAGAAAGACCTGGCAAACGAGCAAACAAACTGTCGAAAAACATATAAACAGCCTCGACTTCGCTCGGCTACCGCTTCAGCTTCGCTCAGCCACCGCTTCGACTAAGCTCGGCCACCGTATGTCGGAGTGCCGCAATTACATGGGAAAATCCATAATTCGTAATCCGCAATCTCTAATCTGTAATTCTAAGCCCGTGTATCGATTTTTCTTGCATATTGCCGTCAAACCAATCCACGACTATGAAACGTCTGCTACTCACCTGGAGCATCCTGCTCATTTCTTTCGTTGCATTCACTCAAAACAGTTTGCACGGCACAATCGATCCGCATGAAGTGCGCTTCATGCAATCGAAGCCCTACGACATGCACATCCAACAGTCGCACCGTGAATTGCCGGCATGGAAGCAGTTCCAGCAAGCACATGGAAATTGGTATGTGCATTTCAATGAAACCAGTGGGATGCCTCACCGTGCGTATGGTGCGCCACTGGAGGTACCCGGCTCAACACCACAAGAAAAAGCCATACTGTTCGCTCAAGAACAGCTTCAAGCATTTGGCATTCCCACGGGCGATTTGGTGATTACAGGAAAATCACACGAGAGTAAAAACACGTACGTCAATTTCCGCCAGTACCACCAAGGACTCGAAGTAATTGGAAGTCGCTACACCGCAAAGTTCAACAACAATCGACTGATCCTTTTTGGTTGTGATGTTTATCCGGCCATTGATGTAAACCTGATTCCAGACTACACAGCAGCGCAGGCTGCACAGCACGCCGCCACCGGCATTGCCAATGCAGTTCTTTCCACTTCGGTTCAACCCGAATTGAAAATTCTCCCTATTCCATCAGCCGGCGGATATCGCTTTCATCTCGTGTATGAAGTGATGGTGAAAACCATGGGGGCCTATGAGGTACCGGCCAACTACCGCACGCTCGTTGACGCCCACACAGGTGTTGTCCATTACCGTCAAAATACCGTGAAGCACAGTAGCGGCCCAGGCAAGCCTGTTCGCTGCTCGCACGAAGCCGCTCAACCACGCATGCTGGAAGTTTCTGCGACCATCACAGGCAGTGTCCAAGAGCTCACGCCTAATGACGCCATCGTGACTCAAGACTTAGAAAACATTTATGTTACCGTTGGCGGAGTCGATTATGCCGCTGATCAAGATGGCCATGTTGTATTGCCTGTTAATCCGGGATCTACTGCAACCGTTCGCATGATGGGCCCGTGGAGTCGCATTTACACAGCCGACCTCACACCAAGCTTAACCTATACGCTTGCAGATGGCAACAATGCAATTTCGATGGATGGCACTGCTAATGTAAAAGAGATGTCGGCCTACCGCAGCGTACAACGTATTCATGACTGGCACAAGCAATGGATGGGCGACTTCTCAGGTATGGACTTTCAACTACCCACCAACATTGATGTAACCGGCGGAACATGCAACGCCTTTTACGACGGAGCGTCTATCAACTTCTACGATATCGGTGGAGGCTGCAATGCCTCGTCATTGGTAGCAGATGTTTGCTATCACGAATACGGCCACGGCATCAACGATAACTACTATCAATCGGAAGGCTCCTTTTTCCAGAACGGCGCCATAGGCGAGGGTTATGCCGATTTCTGGGCTATTTCAGCAACGAACAATCCAATACTAGGTGCAGGATTCAACACCGATAATTTAGACCCCATTCGTCGTTACGACACCGACCCGAAAGTGTATCCCTCCGATTTAGTGGGTGAAGTTCACTCAGATGGTGAGATTATAATGGGGGCATGGTGGGATAGCCACTTGCTTATGGGTGCCGACTGGAGTGTAACAATGCCTCTTTTTGTTGAGGCCTATGCGGGTTTACAAGCAGCCACATTCGATGGGAATGAAGGAGAAGCTTACACAGATGTACTCATCGACTTGCTGCAAGCCGATGACAACGATGGAGATTTAAGCAATGGAACACCCAACGGAAATGCGATTGTAGAAGGCTTCTACATCCACGGCATTACACTCATCTCAAATGCACAAATCGACTTTGTTGCGATTCCATTTCTTGCATCCAACGAACCACTTGAACTCGACGTGGACCTTACGCTCGATTTTCCCTACACCACTTACCTGCAAGATGTGAAATGCTTTTACAAAATCAATGACGGAGCATGGAACGAAACAGCCATGACAGGTGATGGCTCCGGCATTTACAACTATACCATCGACCCGCAGCAAGCAGGCACTATTGTGGCCTATTACTTCGGTGCATATGATTTGAACAGCAGTATTTCAGGCGTGCTGCCTATTGGAGCGCACCTTTCGCCATTTCCCAACCTGCCCTACTTCACATTGGTTGGAGTAGAAGC
>CAMAYP010000185.1 GCA_945862415.1 Chryseobacterium gleum
AGGCGTTTCGGGTTTGGGCTTTTCCAAAACGGGCGGCGCCTCGGCTACCTCACGCTCGGTCCATTTTCCCGCAAGCAACAATGCGAAATCCCGATTTTGGGCTTCACGCAGCGAATCAAGTCCGCGCTTGTAATCGTCTTCAAAAGAATTCATCTCCTGCTCTCGCTTGCGTTTAAACTCCTCGAAAGAGTCGGTGGTTTGAGCCATAGACGAGGCCGCAATCATGATACATCCCCATGCAAGAATTTGCCGAATCATGCTATTCAATTTTCATCGAATATAACGAACTTCATAGGCCTTCTCCATTCTCCACTCGCCATTCTCCATTCTCCATTCTCCATTCCCCATTCTCCATTCTCCTGCTGCGGATAAATGGACGCAATGCATTGCGTCCCTACCGCCTGAACAATGCGGTGCGTGCTGTGGATGGCGAATGATTGGCCTTCTGCTATCTTTGTTCCATGCCCCTTCCCCGCCGCGATTTTCTCTTCCAACTCGGACTCGTTAGCTCAGCCGCCATGCTGGCTCCTAGCAAGATGTTTGGCGTTGGTCCTATTCCGCACTTCAAGCGAATAGTTGTTGATGCTCCTGATGTCGGTGAAGACCTCTTTGCCTACATCCAACGCAAGCGTGGGAGTTATGATGCAACGCTCTACCGACAACTGGTGGGTGCTGCCAACGAATTCAAAGAGGGCGATGAAATTGCGGGTATCGCAGCTGATAGCGATGCTTCGAGGAAAGCGGCCCGCGAACTCATTGCGAATACACGATTAGCCGATGTATACAACCATCCGCTCTTTCAAGACGAACAATACGACCTCATTCAAACTACGACGGCATACGACAACGAAGTCATGGCGTGGACGTTTGGTCAGTTCAAAGCGTTCCTTATTCGTTCAAGCGAAGACGAAATCAAGGGCATCATGTCGATGCTCACCAGCGACATCATCGCGATGGTGGTGAAGCTCATGTCGAACGAAGAGCTCATCATTGTAAGCAGTAAAGTCTTCAACCCGCTGCCGAACAGCAAGATTGGCAGCAAAGGCTACATGAGTGCCCGCGTGCAACCCAACTCCCCTACCGACGATATTGAAGACATCATCTGGCAAGTGTTTGATGCCTGGTCGTTTGGTGTTGGCGATTTAGTGCTGGGCACAAACCCTGTATCGAGCGACCCGCAGTCGGTGGCGCGGATTGAAGCGGCCTTATACGATTTGCTCACCACCTTCCAACTTGAACACACCATGCCGCATTGTGTGCTTTCACACATCGACATTCAAGCGCGCGTCGAAAGCATGCAGCCCAACACAACGGGTGTGTGGTTTCAGAGTTTAGCAGGCACTGTAAACGCGAATCAAACCTTCGATGTCACCATCGAAAAAATGCAAGCACACGCCGATACCCGCACCGACAATCGATTTGGGCTCTACGCCGAAACCGGACAAGGCGCCGACGGTACCAACGGCCATGGCGAAGGGTTCGACATGGTGGTGCACGAGTCGCGCAAATACGGATTCCTCCGAGCGTTGAAAATTCGCATGCGACAGAACCAGGAGATGCGCCCACCCGATCAAATCAACTTGCCTGATACCGAACCGTGGGTGTTTCTCAACGACGTAGCCGGTTTTATTGGCCCTGAAGTATTCCGCTCGAAAGAACAACTGGTACGCTGCTGCCTCGAAGACCTTGTGATGGGCAAGCTGCACGGACACACCATTGGCCTCGACATTTGCACCACGCTGCACATGGATGTGTCGCTCGACGACCTCGACTGGTGCATCGACCAGATCATGCCGGCCAACCCGGGCTACCTCATGGCACTGCCCACGAAGAACGACCCGATGCTGAGCTACCTCACCACTTCGTTTGCCGACCATGTTCGCGTTCGAGAAAAGTTCGGCTACAAAGTGAATGACGATATGTGGGCTTTCTTTCAACGCATAGGTATCATCAGCTGGGAGGGAGAGTATCCGTCACCCACAGAATTATTTGGCCAACCAACACATGTTTACCTTCAATACTGCCGTGCAAAAGGTGATACGCGTGAAGCAGACGACATTATAGCTGAAGGCAAGGCAGCCATCGAACGCGTGCGCAAACGCGGTGTGCCCATCACCGAAGGATATGGCGAGCAAACCTGGCAATTGCAACCCTCGTTGGATAAAGAGATACGCGAACTATATAAGGACGCCAAGTATTGCTTGTGGACCGAATGGGAAAACATTTACTTAAAGACAATTCCGAATGCTGTCGTAATCGCCTCCATGTCGGTCGATAAGGTGGACTACGTTTATCACCCCTTCAGCGGCGAGCGCATATCACCTTCCGGAATTTCGGCCTTGCAAGTCATTCGCGAGAAAAGAAAGAAGTCGAACCCCGATGTGCAGATTGTCATCTCCGACGGATTGAATACACAATCGCTCATGGATGCCGGACACCTCGCTGCTTTCCTTCCGGCATTGCGAAAACAACTCATCGACCGCAACCTTTCCGTTGCCGAAGAAAACATCGTCATTCGAAACGGCCGCGTGCGTGCCGGCTATGAGACAGGGGAAAAACTCTTTGGATCATCGCAGCAAAGCGCACATTGCATCGTGCACATCATCGGTGAGCGCCCTGGCACCATGCACCGCAATTTCTCGGTCTACATCACAACTGCTTCAGCCTCCGTTTGGAATGTGAAGGGCAAAGTCGATCATGATATCACGCGCGTTGTATCGGGTATTAGCGACACAGCGTATGTACCGGAGAAGGCTGCGGTTGAGGTGGCTGGGATAATTGAATCCATGTTGAAAGCGGGATAGAATTTCCCTATCCTTCAAATTATTCTGCGATGAAAAAATCACCGAACATACAGTCCATAAGGTTGGAACTCATTCAATGGCTTACGACCATTGAAAACATGGATGTACTCAAGAAAATAGTTGATTTGAAAAAACAAGAGAATTCCGACTGGTGGGATGACATTACTGCTAAAGAAAAAGAGTCGATTGAATATGGGTTGAAAGATGCAGAGGCGAAAAAACTAAAGTCACATTCCAACGCCAGAAATCTCTATGACAAGTGGCTTTAGTATTCTATGGACCGAGCATGCCCTGGCAGAGCTTGAAGCTACGATCGCATTTCTAGAAACCAATTGGACCGAAAAGGAATTGCGAAATTTGGCAATAGAAATTGAAAAGGCTATCGACCTACTTTCTCGTAACCCACTGCTATTTCAACCTTCCGACTTGAACATAAAAGTGCGTCGGGTAGTTGTTGCGCAGAAAAAATACGCTTTATTATCGCATCAACGACAATACAGTTGAAGTGCTTTCATTTTTCTCTAATCGTCAAAACCCCAAAAAGAGAAGAATCTAAAAACATAGGCACAAAAACACAACGCAATTTCTGCTCATTCTACAGTAGACTATTTCAAGCTATCATCTCCACTAATCGCGCCGAGATGTCAACACCATCTTCCTTCATAATGGGCACAACGCGTGGGTTAACGCCATGTGCTCCGCAAAAAAAACGCCCGAATATACCAGGCGCTTCCTCTCGAATACTATGCTTGCGCATTGTGTTATTCAATTATAAGCTTTTTTGCGACAGCTGTTTCACCCGATTGAATAAGAGTGTACATCCCGGGTGAAAGCGTTGATACGTCCAATGTTCT
>CAMAYP010000186.1 GCA_945862415.1 Chryseobacterium gleum
GGAATCACATAAATCTTCTCGCTCATTTCTTGCGTAACCACATAGCCCGATTTCAGGTCGGCACCCGTGCGTTCCACAATGGTATCCATGATGCTTCGATACAGGTTGTTCATGCCTGGATCGTTGAATTGGGAAGCGATGGTTCCAAAAACCGGCATTTCTTCGGGTGGAGTTTCCCAAAGATTGTGGTTTCGTTGGTATTGTTTCTTCACATCACGCAAGGCATCGAGTGCCCCACGTTTATCGAATTTATTGAGGGCGATGAGGTCGGCAAAATCCAACATGTCGATCTTCTCGAGCTGTGTAGCAGCGCCGTATTCTGGCGTCATTACGTACAAACTCACATCGCTGTGGTCGAGGATTTCGGTGTCGCTTTGTCCGATTCCTGATGTCTCAAGGATGATTAAATCGTAGTTTGCTGCTTTGAGCACCGCAACGGCTTCTTTCACGTGCTTGCTGAGTGCCAAATTGCTTTGTCGCGTTGCCAAAGAGCGCATATAAACACGCGGATTGCGGATGGCATTCATGCGAATACGATCACCTAGCAATGCCCCGCCAGTTTTACGTTTGGAAGGATCTACAGAAATAACGCCGATGTGTTTTTCTGGGAAATCGATGAGGAAACGACGCACCAATTCGTCGACCAATGAGCTTTTTCCTGATCCGCCTGTTCCAGTGATGCCCAAAACTGGTGATTTACTTTGAGCAGCCAATTCGTGGATGTGATCGAATGAACTACCTACTGCATCGGGATGGTTTTCGGCCATACTGATGAGGCGTGCGATGGATTTCCAATCTTTTTCGCCTAGGTGGTTCACTTCACCGTTGAGTTGTGAAACGGTGTCGAAATCACAACGTGACATGAGGTCATTGATCATGCCTTGGAGGCCCATGCTTCGTCCGTCGTCGGGATGATAGAGGCGTGAAATTCCGTATTGCTGCAATTCTTCAATTTCTGAAGGCAAGATGGTTCCACCTCCTCCACCGAGAATGCGGATATGACCAGCGCCTTTTTCATTGAGCAAATCGTACATGTACTTGAAGTATTCCACGTGACCGCCTTGGTAGGAAGTCATTGCGATGGCTTGTGCATCTTCTTGGATGGCGCAATTCACGACTTCTTCAACAGAACGGTCGTGGCCGAGGTGAATGACTTCGGCACCTGAACTTTGGATGATTCGGCGCATGATGTTGATTGCTGCATCGTGCCCATCGAAGAGGGAAGCAGCAGTAACAATGCGGATTTTATGCTGAGGCTGGTAAACGGTTGTTTCCATGCGAATGACCTGAATTTGGGAGCGTAAAGGTATAAAAGTGTGATGAACGATTTGCGATTTAGGATTTACTATGAATGACGCTCGAAATACAACTGCAGCCTCGCGACTTTAGTCCGAGGTGGGAAGATCTACGTTTTACATGGACTCTATTCTAGACGAAATCCCAGCGCGAACGGGCGAGGTAAATAGCTTTTGCCGGCGTTCCTCTTTCTTAAACCCCGGATTTAAATCCGGGGCTATAGACGAGCACGTGACCCAGCGGGGCGCGCCCAAAAAAGAAAAACTGCCGCCACTCCGAGGAATAACGACAGTTTCTTGCAACGAACTTGGTTGTTTTACTTGCGGATAATTTTCTTGCTCAATTGGATATTGCCTTGGTTAATTTGCAGGGTGTAGATTCCTGATGAACCATTCGGGATTTCGTTGAGAGATTGATTTTGGAATACACTCTTGCAAAAAAAAAGGGATACCCAGTGAAAATTAACAGGAAAAAAAATTAGGCTTTGATGAATTATTGGAATTGAGGACTATCAATACTTTCGTCTATTGGTCGTTCAAATGGACTTTTACGTTGATTGGGTAAATCGGCCATTTCTGCTCAGATCATTTCATAGGTGAATAACTGAATGAGTTTCTACCTATCTTTGATAATAAGAGGAAAATGCTTTGCGTTATCAGCTGTAAATCAATTCGCTGTAACATTATGTATAAACAACGCGACGACGATGAACAAACGGAACTTCCGTTCTTTCGACCGATGAAGGCGCTTGCCTTACTTTGTGCTTTGTTCTCGGCAGTTTTACTCATTGATTATGTATTGCCTTCGTCGTGCACTTCTGATAAAATTCAGAAACGCTTATTTGAAAAAGAGTCGGATCGATTTGGCGGTGAGGTGTTTAAACTTCACATTGTTACACAGGATGAGGTTTTTGAAGCTACTCCATCGATGTTCGAAGATGCACAAGTTGGCGCCCATGTCGAAATTTGTCAAACGCAAATGTTCAAGCATGTAATCCAGATTTCAGGTAAACATTCACAGTCAGGAAAATCCTTTCTTCACGAAGCTGTACCTCCTGTATATAGAGGATACTGTGCTTTCCCGATAGTATTATTGTTTTTAAGTTTATTCACCTTGTTATTCAAAAGCGATGAGATTATCGCTTATTGTTCGGGAATACTCACGATCGTGATGATCATTTCGGTGTTAATTATCATTTAATCAAATTCGCTGCTATCAGCGTTTCGAACTTGGTCATCGTTATATTTGTGCACGATGCGTATAGCTGCAAATTTCTTTTCATGGGTACTTCAACCTTTGTTGATGCCCTTATATGGTTCTATCATATTTCTCTCTTTGCCTTTTTATGCATTTCGCTTAATGCCTGAAGCCTTAAAATGGTATGTGATCATCTGTGTGGCACTATTTACTTGTTTGCTTCCTGTGATCAGTATTTTATTGATGCTGAAATTTGGAATTGTTCAATCTGTTGAGCTCGACCGAAGAGAAGATCGACGCTATCCTTTGTTGTTTGCTGTTATTTTTCATTCGGTAAATTATTATTTCCTTTCTAAAGTGAATTTACCGGCCTTGTATTATCTGTTTTTATTGTCGGGCATTTTTTCGATTCTCTTCACGATGGTCGTTACCCGTTATTGGAAAATTTCGATGCACATGACAGGCATTGGTGGATTGTGCGGCTCCTTATTGCTTTGTTCAATCGCTTGGCCTATTGATATTCGTTGGATGTTGGCTGCGGTATTTTTGATAGCAGGAATAATTGGATCATCTAGGTTGATTCTCAACGCACACACGCCTGCTCAAGTTAGCGCTGGCTTCTTTGCAGGTTTGCTTCCTCAGTTGGCTATCTTACTGATTTATCTTCGGTAGGACTTAATTTGCACAATCATCTACCGTTACTGAACAATAAACGTTACTTGTTCAATATTTTATTTGGAAAATAATGCAGGTAGGTTTTTTAAATCTAATGGATAATTTGAGCCATAAAAAAAGTCATCCGTTTCATACGAATGACTTATGGTGGACAAGGCTGGAATCGAACCAGCGACCCGCGGATTATGAGTCCGATGCTCTAACCCCTGAGCTACATGTCCGAGGGCTGCAAATATAGCAGGAGCAATCAGATTTGCAAAATCATTCAACTTACTCTTTACTTTGCAGCATGATACATGAAGGATTGCCAATAGATGCTATCATCTTCGACTTGGGAGGTGTGATTTTAAACATTGATTATCAATTGCCTGTGAAAGCATTTCGAAAGTTAGGCATTGAAGACTTCTCAGGTCATTTTTCTCAGGCGTCACAATCGAAATTGTTGGATGATTATGAAACGGGCCGTATCTCATCCACCGAATTT
>CAMAYP010000187.1 GCA_945862415.1 Chryseobacterium gleum
GTTCGCCGAGTTGAGGCAGTCCTCCCCAGATGTGTACTTCCACGTTATCGTCGGCCGTTTTTCCGGCAGGAACAATGTCTTGCGGCACATTGGGAATGGTATAGAGTAACTGTTTTTGGGCTTCCTCTGTTTGTTGTAGCGTTTGCTCGAGTTCTTTAGACGCTTCTTTCAATGCAGCAACCTGCGGTTTTGCGGCTTCTGCCTCCTCTTTCTTCCCGCTCTTAAAGAAGTCACCAATTTCCTTCGACAGCTTGTTGGCCTCAGCCAAGTTGTTGTCGAGGTCGTTTTGGGTTTTACGACGTATTTCATCGAGGCGAATGATTTCGTCGATTTGCTGGCTGAAGTCTTTGTTGCGTTTTGCGAGGCCGGCAATGATGCGGTCTCGGTTTTCGCGGAGTTGAGAAACTTGAAGCATGGATAGATACTTAGGGGCGAATTAAAATAAAAAACTCCCGTCCTCGACGTGGCGAGAGCGGGAGTTGGAATATCATCGAGCCCGGCTACGCCTTATGCAGGGATAACCGAAACGTACGATTTGTTGTCTTTTCTTTTACGGAATTCAACAGTGCCGGGAACCAACGCGAAGAGCGTGTGATCTTTGCCGATGCCAACGTTGAGTCCTGCGTTGTGACGGGTGCCGCGCTGACGCACGAGGATGTTACCGGCAATACATACTTGACCGCCGTATAGTTTTACTCCGAGTCGCTTGCTTTCCGACTCACGTCCGTTCTTTACTTTACCTTCACCTTTTTTGTGTGCCATTGTAATAGGGGTGTTATAGGATTCTTAATGTTGAATTAACCGATTGATTCAATTTTGATCGAAGTCAAATACGCACGGAAACCATTTTTCTTCTGGTAACCCTTGCGGCGCTTCTTTTTGAATACGATTACTTTGTCTCCTTTGAGGTGTTTCTCTACGTGAGCGGTCACCTTCAGACCTTCTATAGCGGGGGCGCCAACAGTAATCTTTCCGGCGTTGTCGACTAGGAGAACCTTGTCGAACGAAACCTTAGAACCTTCTTCGCTTTGAAGACGGTTCACAAAGATTTGTTGATCTTTTTGTACTTTGTACTGATGCCCTGCTATTTCTACGATAGCGTACATGGTGTTGATTTTTAATGATTTACCTCTAAATTTTTTTTAGAGGGTTGCAAATATAGGAACTGAAACCGCAATGCACCAAACGATTGTGACGGAAAATGGCTGAAAAGCTCATTTTTTGTTGACGAGCCATACGCCGGCGAGGATTACCAAACCACACATCAGGTGAATGGCGGTAAGTGACTCACCGTCTTCGACACCCCACCCAACGGCTACCATGGGCATCAGATAGGTTACGGAGGAAGCGAACAAAGGCGACGTTTGTTGGGTAAGCCAGAAGTAAAGCATGTTGGCCATGCAGGTGCCAAAGATGGCCAGCACTGCCACATATCCGACCGATGTCCAACCGTGGTGGTGATTGGATACAATATCGGTAAAGTCGGTTTGTGCCAAGTAAATCGACCAGGGAATCCCAGCCAACAGCAGCGACAACGCGGTGATGTGGAGCGGGTGTATGTGCGGGATTTTAGCAGAAATGGTATTTACGCTGATGCCGTAAAACAGGGTGGCCAGGATGATGAGAGCAGCGAACAACGGGTTGGCCGAACTGCCCGATTGGTTGAGAACGATGAGGCTAACAGCACCGGATAAACCAATCAAGATACCCAACAACTGCATCCACTTGAATTCTTTTCGGAAGAAGGTAACGCCTATGAGGAGCGTAAAGAGTGGAGTGAGCGTGTTGAGTATTCCAGCCAGACTGCTGTCGAGATGCTGTTGAGCGGTGGCAAAGAGCACCGCAGGAATGCCGCTACCCAGGAGCCCAACCACTGCGAGGTATTTCCATTCGCGAACGTTGATTTTTCGGAAAGCGCGAATGGAGACGGGTAGCAGCAAAACCGATGCGATTCCCATACGGAGCGCTGCAACTTGGTCGGGCGCCAGCACTTGCATACCCATCTCATCTCGCATTGCGTTTTTCATAAGTATGAATGAGCTGCCCCAAGTGAGGGCTAGTAAGGCGATGGCAATAAGATGGATCGGTCGCGAAACGGGCGTTTGCATGTTGTGCAAAGTTACCATTTCGTGTAGCAAACGGCACCATTACATTTGTGTTCAAATAAGTGAATCATGAAGAGTTGTTTAGTACTAATAACCATAGCGTGCTTGCTCACTGCATGTGGAGAGGTGGCTCCTGCGGGCAAACCAGAAACTGTCATTGTCCACCGTGATCTCGATTCGGAAGTAATTAAGACAGTAGCAAAGATGTCGATTGGTGGCATGATGTGCGCAGAAGCATGCGGTGGCAAAATTCAGCAAGACTTGCGCGCATTGCCTGGTGTAGTGGGAACGGAGTTGGAGTTTACTGAAAACAGTCCTGAAAATACAGTGAAGGTAGAATTTGATTCGGCCGTTACCGATGAGAATAAACTCATTGAATGCGTAAGCAAAATTGCGGATGGCAAGTACGTTGTTTCAAAGGTGGAGGTTTTGCATTACCACGGATTGCAAAACAAAGCCGCAAGCAATGGCGCAGCCGTTTAAATCATGAAAATACGCAATGTCGTTCGGGTACTGGCGCAGGTTTCACTTGTGCTCACCTTTGTGGTAATCATTGCCGGTAGCGTGGTGCGCATGACCGGCAGCGGCATGGGATGTCCAGACTGGCCAAAATGCTTTGGTTATATGGTGCCACCAACCAGTGAGGACGCTTTGATTTTTAAGCCTTCGCTTGCCTACAACGAAGGGCAAATGATTTTGCGAAATGACACCTTATGGGTTGCAAACACCTCATTCGTTTCCTCGGAAATTTTCACTCACTCCGACTGGCATAAGTATCCGAAACATGATTATGCCATCTTCAATGTGTTGCATACATGGGTTGAGTATATAAACCGATTGGCTACTGTCGTCTATGGAATTCCGGTGTTTCTGCTTTCATTATTCAGCTTGCTTTTGTTGATTCGCGAAAAGAATTGGACCATCTTTTTGCTCGCCTTTTTAACCGACGTCATGGTTGGTTTTGAGGCTTGGCTGGGCAAGTTGGTGGTTGATGGCAATTTGGTAGAGAACTCCATTACTTACCACATGGTTGGAAGTATTGCACTGGTTGCATTGTTATCCATCATCGTATTTCGATTGAGTAAGGAGGACGAAGTGTTTCAGACGAAACGTGTATTTCGCTTAGCCCTGTGGTCGCTGGCCGCACTGTTGTTTGTTCAGATTTTGATGGGTACACAGGTGCGTGAAGAGGTGGATGTGGTAGCGAAGGTTACCGATGATCGAAGCACTTGGATCGACTCCTTGCCGTTGGTTTTTTACATCCACCGAAGCTTTTCTATTCTCATATTGCTGCTGGCAGGATGGATTTATTTCAAGGCAAAAGAAACTTCGCGCTTAGTTCAATTCAACTGGGCCATGCTGGTGCTGTTGATGGAGTTGTTGGTAGGCGTTGTGCTGTCCTACCTCGACATGCCCGCACCAATGCAACCCGTGCATTTGTTGCTCGGAGTGCTCTGCTTTGCGCTCGTG
>CAMAYP010000188.1 GCA_945862415.1 Chryseobacterium gleum
TATCAGCCTTTACAACTTATCTCGTCCCAAGCAAAGCTTCTTCGATGAAGGCTATGTAAAACTGGATTCTCGCTTCAACGTGCATGGAAGCTACAAGCAAGTTGTCAGTAAAGAACTCACCTTGGAGCCCATGATGCTCTTGATGGTTCAGGGTAAATACACCGAATTCAATATCGGCGGACTTGCTCACTACTCCTTAAGCGAAAAACCATGGGCGCGCAACGGTGTGTATGCCGGACTTTTTGTTCGCGCGAAAGACTCCGGATTCTTCATCGTCGGTTTGCAACACGGACCTTGGAATGCCGCTGTGAGCTACGACCTCAACACCAGTTCGCTCAAACCCGCCAGCAACGGACGCGGCGGCCTCGAATTTTCACTCTTGCATACCTTCTCGAAATTCCCGAGAAAGATGAATGCGAAGACGTGCCCGAATTATATGTAAGAAGGGCGAAGGGCGAATGACTGGTGACGAGTGGCGAATGGCGAATGCTGTGAGGCTGCTCCTCTTCATTCTGATTCTGTTTCTGATTCTGTGTCTGTTTCTGATTCTGTTTCTGATTCTGTTTCTGTTTCTGTTTCTAATCCAATAACTTGGAGAATGGAGAAAATCCATCCTTTTCATTTATGCACTGATGCTATCTTATTAAGATCAAAACAAAAATGGAGAATCAAGAAATTCCGTGATAAATTCCCCTCGCCCCTCGCACTTACTCTACCACCACTCTAGCCTGCGCAACACCATCTTGCGTTTGAACGCGCAACACGTACGCGCCACTCGCAAGCGTCGACACATCCACACGTCCCATGCTGATGGGCAAATTGAATTGCTGACCACTCATGCTAAAGAGAGTGACAGTTGACGGTTGTTCGTTGGATGGAATACGAATGAAAATCTCATTGGATGCAGGGTTGGGATAGATCGACAAAACCTTTGACTGCACAACACCGGTGTTCAGCCCTTCGGTTTGCAACGCCATTTGCACAGCCGCATATGCATCGACCTTGCCCATGCCCCAACGCACATCGCCGGGAGCGCTGATAGGCCCCGTAAATTGATCGGTGCGAGCAGTAGCCATGAGTATTTCCTTCACTTGTGCTGCAGTTAACAATGGATTAGCATCGAGCAATAGTGCTGCTATTCCCGCAACACAAGGCGACGACATGGAAGTGCCCGAGTAGCGCGCAAAATCATATTGTGTTCCGTTGAAAACTACATTATCGATTGCATTGTAACTCGCATCGGTGAAGGATGAAATTGAAGAACACACATTCACACCGGGAGCAGCCACATCCGGCTTTTGAACTTCGTTTAATAAAGGTCCATAACTGGTAAATGAAGCAACTCCTCCACCCGTAGGATTTCCGAACTGACTCAGATAACGCGCTGAGTAGGCAGCAACACTTATGCATGAAGCGGCACAGGTTGGTTCTGCAATGCTGTATTGTGAATCGCCACTTACGGCCGTCGTTCCAAACGATGTAAATGGTAATCCCCAATTGCCCACACCGGTAAGCAACTCGATGACATTCCAGTAATGTACCGTTCCCGATTGAGCGCCCGAATTCAAAATCACTCGAAGAGAATTGCTGTTGTTTCGCACACGCAAGCGCATGTGCGGGCGGCTGTTGGTTGGGAATGCAGCATCGGTAGTAAGGTTGAAAAACAATGTATCGTTGCCCACTATCATAAGCGAATCAAAATAGGCCGGCATGGATGCAGTATTGTAAATAGCCGATTCTGCTACCAGTGCATTCAAGTTGTTGTAAACCTGCACACGCGACCAAAACGACTGGTTGGGCTCGCCCCACATCGTAATGGATTGTCCCCAGTTGTTGGGCTCCGGAGTTTGTGCATCAAAGTTTACGCGCGTTTGAAATTGTGAGTTGTCGAACGTGTGTTTGATGTGGTGATCATTATCGCCGTTATTGCCGGCTGATGCAACGAACACAACACCCTCGTCGCTCATTTGATCAATAACTTGTGAAAGCAACGATGTGCCATCGAGTGTTCCCATATACGTTAGTCCCCAACTCATATTGATGACCAAACGCTTTCCCTGTGACTCCGCAATTTGTTGCATCCATTGAAAGCCTTCAATAACCGACGCGGCATCAATCAAAAACGTAGTGAACAACAAACCTGCTGCCGGCGCCATGCCGCGGTATTGAATACCTGCTCCGCCGCCAGCCGCTATACCGGCCACGTGACTTCCGTGGGTATTGTAGCTGTAAATGTTTGCCGTGTCTACTTGTGCAGCCAGCAACTCATCGGCTCCGATGTATTCAGCACCGTAACCATATGCCGCCGGATGCGGCCCGCTGTTTTTGAACTGATCCCATGCTGCAACCACACGCGTCTGTTGCAACAGCGTATCATAGAACATGGGATGCGTATAATCGAAACCCCAGTCAGTAACACCTATCAAAATATCATCGCCATCAAAACCTTCCGGAAGATTAATGCCCCAATACACGCTGTCTGCGCCCACATCATAACGCGCTCTATCAAGAAGTGGGGCCACCTTCGATGGAATTTCAAACAAGGAAAAAACAGCAGATAAATCTAACTCGTCGATGACGTGCAACGGAATTTTCACGGTGCACACGGAACCAACAACCGCACCTCGCAATACTCCGAGTGAAGTGAAATGCGACCAGTTGGGTGATGGACGCATAGTGCCCATCGCCGATAGATAGTCGACACCATTCAATTGGTTTACCGGTATCGCTTGCAATTCATACGAAGTCAGCGCCTGTGCATTGGATGCTGCATGCTTGAGCAAATTCCATTGGTATTGGGTGAAGGCAGGCATCTGCACCTGCGCCAGAAGCGTGTTGCTCAGCAACAGTAAAAAAATCCACTTTTTCATACCTACAAACGTCGTGAAAATCACTAACACACTACAAATCAATCGATACATTTTCAACATTGACTTCTTAGTTATAAAACATAAAACAAGTGTGGTCGACTTACATGCATCTGATACTTTTGGCAGTCAATAAATCATGATATTATGAGCCACAAGAGTGTTGGAGCGCAGTTTTACAACGACGTGCTCTCGTATTTCGACAAGGCAGCCGCATTCACAACGTTTGATGAAGGCTTGCTGAATCAAATCAAAGTATGCAACAGCGTATACAAATTCTACTTCCCATTAGAGATAAATGGTAAGATAGAAGTGTTTGAAGGCATTCGTGTTCAGCACAGCCATCACACCACTCCCACAAAAGGTGGTATTCGCTACAGTGAAATGGTCGATGAAGAAGAAGTAAAAGCATTGGCCACCCTCATGACCTTCAAGTGCGCCGCAGTAGATGTTCCTTTTGGCGGAGCGAAAGGCGGCATCAAGGTGAAGCCTTCTACGCTCACGGTATCACAACTCGAGCGACTTACGCGCCGATACACGACCGAGCTCATCAAGAAAAACATGATTGGTCCTGCTGTGGATGTGCCTGCTCCCGATTACGGAAGCGGATCGCGCGAGATGGCCTGGATAGCAGATACGTACGCCACTTTCAAATTCGACGACATCAA
>CAMAYP010000189.1 GCA_945862415.1 Chryseobacterium gleum
GGCAACTTAAAGCAACTCGTTGAAGGCACTCACGTGGGGACACTAGTGAGTTTTTAATCATCCATTATTTTAGCAGCACAATTAGCGAAACAGTATATGAGCGATGAAGTGAAAATGGCTCTCGATGAAGCCACAGATGCAATGCAGAAGTCATTGGATCACCTCGATAACGAACTCTCTAAAATCCGCGCCGGTAAGGCATCTCCTGCCATGCTCGACGGCGTTCGTCTCGACTATTACGGTTCACCCACCCTGCTGAAAAACATCGCTAACGTGAACACCCCCGACGCGCGCACCATCACCGTGCAACCGTGGGAGAAGCACATGCTGAACGAAATTAGCAAAGCCATCATGGAAGCCAACCTTGGCCTCAATCCGCAGAACAACGGCGACCTCATCATCATCTCTGTACCTATGCTCACCGAAGAGCGCCGCAAAGACCTCAGTAAGCGTTCACACGCCGAAGGCGAACACGCCAAAGTAGGTATCCGCAACGCCCGCAAAGAAGCGCTCGACTTCATCAAGACCGCTCAGAAAGACGGCCTACCCGAAGACGAAGGCAAAGCCGGCGAAGCGAAAGTGCAAGAGCTCACCGACAAATTCAACCGCAAAGTGGATGAGATGATCGCCGTGAAGGACAAGGATATCATGACGATTTAAGGGCGAATTGCGAGGGGCGAAGTGCAAAGTGCGAATGCACGCATTTGCCGTTCGCTAGTCATTCGGCTGCTGATCAGCCCACGATTTCAATCGTGGGGGATCATGAGATGTCAGATGTCTCCGCATTACGGACGCAGCAGAGACGCACTGCTGTGCGTCCACAGACGTTCGCCTTTAGCTGATATCACCTGCAGCTATGCGCGCCGCCGCATCACTCTCAAAATAATCTTGCAACACCGGCTTCTCGATAAAAGGAACGCTGTTCATCGCGTGCTCCACTACTTCCGGTATTTGCAAGAACCCGATTTTATCCTCCAGGAATAATTTCACCGCAATTTCATTGGCGCCATTCAATACGCAAGGCGCATTGCCGCCGCGGTGCATGGCTTCAAACGCCAGGTCCAAACAACGGAAACTCTTGCGGTCGGGTTGCTCGAACGTGAGCGATGGGTATTTCAAGAAATCAAAACGCGGGAAGTCGGCATAGATGCGCTCGGGATAAGCGATTGCATATTGAATGGGCAACTTCATATCGGGCAAGCCCATCTGCGCTTTCATGCTGCCGTCGGTAAATTGCACGATGCTGTGAATGATGCTTTGCGGATGCACAATCACATCAATTTGCTCTGGCTTCAAATGAAACAACCACTTCGCCTCAATCACTTCCAGCCCTTTGTTCATGAGCGATGCAGAGTCGATAGTAATCTTCGCGCCCATGTCCCAGTTGGGATGCTTGAGCGCTTGTGCCTTCGTAACCTTTGCCAATTCTTCTATCGAACGGCCGCGGAATGGTCCACCGGAAGCAGTAAGGTATATTTTCTCGATTGGATTATTCCACTCACCAGCCATGCACTGAAACATGGCCGAATGCTCGCTGTCTACCGGATAAATATTCACGGCATGCTGCCTTGCCAATGCAGTAACCATTTCACCAGCAACAACGAGTGTTTCCTTGTTGGCTAAGGCAATGTGCTTACCCGCTTTGATGGCGCGAATAGTAGGCTCAAGCCCCGCGAATCCAACAAGCGCTGTGAGCACAATGTCAATAGACTCCATTTCCACCACTTGTGCAAGTGCTTCTTTGCCGGCGTATACTTTAATGTCAGCCGACCACAGCGCGTCTTTGACCAGAGCGAACTTCGACTCGTCGCCTATGACCACACAATTGGGTTTGAAACGCAAGGCCTGCTCAATGAGCAATGCCGCATTGCTTTGGGCAGTAAGAACCTCAACGACAAAACGATCAGGATTGGCGGCAATTACATCGAGTGCTTGCGTGCCGATGCTGCCAGTGCTGCCAAGAATGGCTATGTGTTTTTTAGAGGTAGTTTCCACTGGAATTATTTAATTCAAAACCGATGACTAATGAACATGTTCAGCGAATGCTTACAGGCTGAAAAAAGCAACCAAAAAAGCGGCTAACAATAACACCGCGACAAAAGCAAGTATACCCAACACCAAACCTGCAATTGCCATTCCACGTCCTTTCAGTTCAGGATTCCTTTTGGTTCTACCCATGCCGATACCACCGAATACGATAGCAAGAATGGCTAGCACAATACCGACGTAAGGGACAACAAACGCGAGAATACCGCATACCATTGCCGCAATACTAATGCCATCGGTTTTCTTTCCCTCATCGGGCATCGCTTTACCGGTTAGCAACTGAACGGGTGAACGAAGCGAAAGCGGAAAAGTCAATTTCATGCCTGTGTGCTTTTTCTTGCCTGAAATTTCACTCGCTGGTGCGATGCCGGATTTCGCTACCTCCACTTCAGCCTGCTTAGGTTCAACTTTCGAATTATCGGCAACCTGCGTGTTCTCATTAATTGCCTCTTGATTGATCTCATCAGTATAGGCCGGCATCGATGAAACATCGCCAGGCACCTTCTGCACTGACTCCGAGCGTTTCGCTTCGCTGCCCTTCCACTCAATGTGATAGCCTGGCAGGTGCTCGCGCTTTTGAATTGTGCACGAGGAAATGAAAACAACAGTGAAGACAATCAACAAGCTTAGTTTATTCATGACATTATTTTTGTGTTAGCGCAAGGTATAAAGGTTTTCCAAATAAAAAAACGCCGCGCATATGGCGGCGTTTTCGAATGTATTTCTTGCAAAATTATCCCTTCAACGACTCAGCTCCGGCAACGATTTCCAAGATCTCACCTGTAATGGCCGCCTGACGGGCTTTGTTGTAGTTCAACTTCAATTCCTTTACCATAGCTCCTGCATTGTCGGTTGCTTTGTGCATCGCTGTCATGCGGGCACCGTGCTCTGAAGCTACAGAATCCAAAAGTGCTTTGAACAACTGAACCTTCAAGGTGCGCGGTATCAACTCGTCAATAATCTGCTCTTTCTGTGGTTCAAAAATATAATCGGTCTGTGATGACTTTCCTGAAACCTGCGTAGGCACAACAGGCAAGTACTGCTCAGTAACGATTAATTGCGATGCGGCGTTCTTGAACTTGTTGTACACCAACACTACCTTGTCGTATTTGCCGGCCACAAACTGTTTCATGATAACATCTGCAATCGCAGAACTGTTGCTGAACGTCAATTTGTCGAAAACGCTGTAGGGCGACTCACCCAAACCTTCCGTGCTGTGATGCGAGGTTTTCTTGTACACATCAAACGCCTTCTTACCGAGTGAAAGAATCTTCACGTTGGCATTGCCGAAATCCGCTTTCATCTGATTGCGAATCTCCTTCATGACGTTGTTGTTGAAACCACCACACAAACCACGGTTTGAGGTAATGGCGACCACCAATACGTTCTTCACATCGCGCTGCTGACTGTAAACACCTTCCGATGAGTCGAGACTTGAACTTACGTTGCTCAATATCTCCTGCAT
>CAMAYP010000190.1 GCA_945862415.1 Chryseobacterium gleum
CTGTTTCACCCGATTGTATAAGAGTGTACATCCCGGGTGAAAGCGTTGATACGTCCAGTGTTTTGATTGAACCCGTAATCCGTTCAGTCATTACTCTTTTGCCTGTCATATCATACACATACAGCCATTCCATTGCTGGCAATGCTTCAACGAACACCTGCTTTGAGGCCGGGTTGGGCCACATGCGACCCAATATATGCGCCGTGCTGTGTTCGATTCCGCTCGTGAGCAGGTCGTAGCGATATAAATACACTTTGCTACCCGTTCCATTCACATCGACGTTGATGCCCTCGCCTGCGGTGAATAAAGCGCCATTCGAAGATTGAAACAATGTGGAACAAAGGGAGCGTTGAAATACCCCGTTATCGGTTTCTTCATTCGCCCACACCATCGCTCCGGTAGCATTATCGTAGCACTCCACGCGCTGTGTTCCCGTATCCACATTTCCGTTATTGAAAACAACAGCGATTCTCTCCTCCGATAAAAAAGCACCATGCGTGTAGGTATTGACATTGACGCTTTGGGCGTACCCAATCGACCAGTTTTGCACGAAAAGATTATCTATTCGTGTTATGAACGAACTAGTTTCGGTGCTACCTCCGCCCTTGCCCCCGCGCTCTGCCGCATTCAATATGTCGCCGCCGGGTGATGATTGAATTCCAACCACGAAAATATTCCCCGACTGGTCTATCCTCATGTAATGGGGAAATATATTGAACAGTGAAGATATTTCGGGGAGAATTGAATACGTGTGCGTTTGTTCAATCGTTCCATCCAAACTGAAAGTTGCAATACCAAAGATTTGCTCGATACCCATTGGATCATACAACCCAAGGCAAGCATAGATTTTACCATTGGCAAAAGTGATACAATCCTCTACTCTCTGATATGGGAAAAAGGGCTGCAAACCATCGTCAAAATTGAATGACGTGTTCCAGAGTATGTTGCCATTATAGTCTAACTTCAAGACATGGGCATTATCGATAGCATAGAGATAGCCATCACCGGGTGCAAATAGTTGGGAATATCCAATTTCAAAATTTGAATCTTCTTGCATCTGCAAAACATCGCCATCGGCAGAAATTTCGATAAACACCGGACCTATCGACTGCAGCGTATCTTGAAAGAGCTGCGCCAAACAAAAGATACGGTTATCCTCGGTGATTTCGATTTCATAGACCATCTCTGACCAGCTCAACTGCAGTGTAAAGTTTATGCGCCAAAGCTCCTGCCCACTTGGTGAAAGCTTGATAATCTCCGACTTTGGATATAAGCTATTCTGCGGAAAATTCGAGCCACATAAATAGATGTTGCCATCAGCATCCAGATCGATATCAATGAAGTTACTGTTGGATCCATCAAAAAAATCTTCTTCGCCGAAACTCCACAAAAATGTTCCGTCGGATGTGTAGGACTGCACCAGATCGTTGCCATCACCAATACCATTATAGTCATCCATTCTGGATATAACGATATTGCCCGATGGTGCTTCTTGGATTTGCTTTCGGTCGTATGTGCCCATATCCGTGTTCACACGCCAAGCATTCGTCAATTGGGCAAGCGATGGAAAAGCAGTAAGCAATAAAAAAGTAAAATACAGTAGAAGTGAGCGCATTATTTTTTTTGTGTAAATAACGCCCAGCAGAATACGCTCTGCTATCACTAATTTTTGCTATATCACATAGAGGGGATTGGATTGTAAATCCTGCTTCATTCAGTCGAACAAAATAACCAAGCGACCTTTACGAGGCAAAACAGGAGTAAAGATGTGGTAAAACAGTATAGCACGGGCTTAGCGGAGTGCAGCCCGTGATGAGTCTATCAATAGCATTTGCTATTTTGAGCCGAAGGCTTAAGTTAGTTTCGGCACAGGCTGGCCACGCTAAGCCAGCGCCATCCGACAATCGAAGACACCCATACCATTTCCGAAATACTATTGAAGAGCAAGTAGCCTGCAGTGTTGCCTTTCCTCAGCCAATCAATCGTTTGATTTCAGCCAACTCTTCACTACTTATTTGTGTCTCGATAAGTGCCATTACTTGTTCAAACACCTCGGCAGGTGCCGATGCTTTGAATCCGCTGAGCACCTGAGCGTTCTCCACGGGGCGTCGAGCCGGCACTATGTACTTGAACCAAAGGAGCAAGGTTTCGAAGCTCATTTCCTTCATGATCTCAATTTGATGTCCCATCAACTCTTCGTCCGAGAAATGGGCCTGCATGAGTGGTTCGAGCTCGTGGTCTTCTCCATCAATATGCATCAAGTAAAAAGATTGAAAGTCGCAAAGATCTAGGTAGAACTGGTGTCCATCTTCCTCGCTTTGATGGCCATTGAAAGCCATTAACTCATCATATAACTCCGTTTCGAGTTCATCTATTTCATGGTGGTCGTCGGCAAACTCACTGGTACTGCCTTTCGCCTTGGCCTCTAGCGGAGCAAGAATGAACTTGTTTTCAGTACGGGTGTGATCCTTCAATAGATGAAAAACTTCCTTTCCCATTGCTTGCAATTTTGCGGTTGAGTCAGGATTTGTATAATCGGTTTTTCCGGCCAACATTGTTAATTGACAAAGTGCATTGCGGAGTCCTTTATGCGGAGGGTCGAGTGATTTGATGCGATTCATGGGTGCAAACTTAATTCAACATTGGTCCAGAAATCGAATTTCTCAAAACGCACATACCTGCCAGAGCGCGGACTATACAGAGCCCACGGCTTCAGCCGTGGGGACATGAAAAAAAATAAACTCCAAATAGAACGGGATAAGCGGAGCCCAATTAAAGAACATTCTCCCCCACCCACGCCTCACAATACGCCTTTATCTCTTCTCGCACTGAAGCAAAAGCAGCCATGATTGTCGCCTCATCGCCTATGGCCTTTGCCGGATCAGGGAAATTGTGATGAAACTTTTTAGCGTTTGTAGGGAAATACGGACACACCTCGCGGGCATGGTCGCACACCGTAATGACAAAGTCGAAATCGATGTCGCGGTATTCATCCACATGATTGGACGTATGGCCGGAAATGTCGATGCCGTCTTCCTTCATCGTGGCAATAGCACGCGGGTTGACGCCGTGTGTTTCTACGCCGGCACTGTAGACTTCAGCTTGATCGCCGGCAAAGTGACGCAAATAGGCTTCTGCAAGCTGACTGCGGCAACTGTTTCCGGTGCATAGAACGAGTACTTTTTTCATAGGTTTAAACGAATAGCCAGATGATGTTGATGAGTGTGAACTTCGGATCAAAACCGAAAATGAGTTGAAGAACCGTTATTGAAATAGTTATAATAATCGGCTTCTTGTACTTTACAATGAGTTGTTTCATAGCATTAACAGCAGCTGCTGCCGGGTGCGCAGCAGGTTGATTGGGATTGGATTTCGGATAATTTGATTTTCGGTTTCGCCTCGGGAATGCCGCAGCGATCAAGTGCCAAGCAATTCGTCAACTTCGGGGTGAGCATAAACTGACCATAGTCGGCATCGATACCGAAGCGACCGATGGTTACGCC
>CAMAYP010000191.1 GCA_945862415.1 Chryseobacterium gleum
GGGAAGTATTACAAGGGTGTGCAGGATGGAACCTGGTATTACAATTATCCCGATGGCAAGTTGAAAGTTGCGTTGCTCTTCAAGCGTGGTAAAGAAACAAAACGCAAGTACGAGAATGGCACGTTCAAGGAATATTACGAAACCCAAATCCCGAAGTCGGAGTACTCCTTTGAGAATGGAATGAAAAACGGTCCGTTCACGGAGTGGTACGACAAGGGGCAGTATGTGCAAGTGCCCGGTTCGGCCGAAGACAAGGAGATGGGTATCATCTACCGCGAAAAGCTCGAGGGCACCCAAGTGCGCATGAAGGGCGATTACGTCGATGATAAGTTGGAAGGCGAAGTGGTATTCTACCGCGAAAACGGAAACATCGAAAAAGTGGAGGAGTGGGTCGACGGTAAGCTGGTTAACACACGGGCTGTTCCGAAGTAACACTATATTCGTTCACCATGAAGCACCGCCTGTTCATTTCACTACTGACCGTTGCGTGCTGCCTGTTGCAAGCACAACATGCAATGGCTCAAACAGCACCTGGTAAGTATTGGGTGCGTTTTACCGATAAGGACAACTCGCCATATAGTCTTTCTAGACCGGAGGAGTTTCTTTCGTGGAAGTGCATCGAGCGTCGCGATCGACTGAGTTTGGGTTTTGACGAACTTGATTTGCCCGTAAACCAAACCTACATCGATCAGGTGTTGGCCATGGGGCCTGGGTTGTTGCATCACAGAAGCAAGTGGTTCAATGCGATCACCATCGCTACGGAAGATTCAACCTGGTTGGAGAATGTGAGGTTGCTTCCGTTCGTTGCCGAGGTCAAAAGTTGCCCTGCATCCTCGGGGATTGCGAGTGGTTTTCACAACAAGTTTTTTAAGGAGGAGAACGATACGCCAGCAGAAAAAATGCTGTTCGTGTGCGATTCATTTCCGTTGTATGGGTTGGCGTGGCGCCAAACAGAAATGCTCAATCTGCAATGGCTGCACAGCCTCGGTTTTATGGGGGAGGGAGTCGACGTTGCTCAGTTCGATGCAGGCTGGAGCCGCACCGATCAGTTGCCCGCTTTCGAGCGGTTGCGCAACGAAGGACGAATAAAAATGACCCGCGACTTTGTGTTTCCGGATAATGCGAATGTGTATACCTACAACAGCCACGGTACTTCGGTGCTGAGCATTATGGCGGCCTGGTTGCCGGGTGAAATGGTAGGGGCGGCACCGGAGGCTAATTACTATCTGTTTCGCACGGAAGATCCATTCAGCGAGTTCCCGGTAGAAACCGACAATTGGGTGGTGGCCGCAGAATTGTGCGACAGCCTGGGCATCGACATCATCAACTCGAGCCTGGGGTATTCTCTGTTCGATGATCCAGCATATGACTACTCGTATACCGATATGAATGGAGCCACGGTTCATTGTTCGATAGCAGCAGCTATAGCAGCCCGAAAAGGAATTTTGGTGGTGAACAGTGCCGGAAATTCGGGTGATGACCCGTGGCGGTATCTCACGGCGCCATCCGATGCAGACGGCATATTGGCTGTGGGCGCTGTGGGCCCTCAAGAGCAACACGCTTGGTTTAGCAGTTATGGTCCCTCGGCCGACGGCAGGGTGAAGCCCGATGTGGTAGCCATGGGAAATGCAACGGCATACGCTGCGCAAGACTCTACCATACGCACGGGCAACGGGACGTCGTTTAGCTCGCCGCTCATTGCCGCGGCTTCGGCTTGTCTTTTCCAATACGCCCCTCTTGTTTCGTCGGCCTACTTGCGCGATGCAATCATAAGCAGCAGTTCGACGTACGGATCACCCACCGACTCGCTCGGCAGAGGTATACCCGATTACTACCGCGCATGGAAAATCGTACAAGGCGATGTGCCTGTGGTGGGCGATTTCGGCGCATGGGCCTATCCCAATCCGTGCGCTCAGACGCTGCGTATAACGCTCGACGACGCGAAGTCATGTAATGTGGAACTTGCGATTTACGATGCTATGGGAAGAAGAGTTGTGACGAGCGGTGGCGTTCTAATGACCGATGGTCATGGTACTTTTTCGATGGATGAAATCGTTTCTAAATTGCCTGCAGGTCGTTACACCGTGCATGTTCATTGGGAACTTCGAAATTCATTTGTTTCGTTTACCAAAATATCCACTCCATGAAATACACTTTTACGCTTTTCTATTTGTTGATGGCAACTATTGCCTGTGCTCAATTTCAGGTCGGACACTTGCCAAGTATATTCACTGATCCCTCCCGAAATAATAGGGCAATCACGTGTGAAATTTATTATCCGGCGACTACCGAGGGTGACTTTGCGCCCCTGGCCGGAGGACAATTTCCATTCATTGTTTTCGGACATGGTTTTGTGATGAATTACACTGCCTACGCGAATATCACGGAGGCTCTTGTTTCGCAGGGCTATATTTTGATTTACGTTGAAACGGAGGGTGGCATTGCCCCTGTGCACAGCGATTTCGGGTTGGATTTGGCGTTTTTGGCGGATCACTTTTATGATGAAAGTGCGAATGCTGCTTCGCTGTTTTATGGGAGTATGCTCGATCGTTGCGCCATTATGGGGCACAGCATGGGAGGCGGCGCAACGTGGCTCGCTGCGAGCACAAGCGCGAGTGTCGATTGTATAGCAGGACTTGCTCCAGCCGAAACCAACCCTTCGGCCATTGCAGCTGCTTCGAATGTGAACGTTCCGGCAATGGTTTTTTCGGGCAGCAGCGACGCAGTAACGGCTCCCGCCACCAATCACGTTCCCATTTTTGAAGGCACTGCAAGCGCCTGCAAGTACTTTGTGAATATTATAGAAGGGTCTCATTGTGGCTATGCAGATAGCGGCTCGCTGTGCGATTTTGGCGAGTTAGGATTTAGCGGTTTGAGCAGAGAAGAGCAACAAGCCATTACGCATGAGTTGCTGCTTGCATACTTTGATTTTTACCTGAAGGATCTTCCAGCGGGAAATGCTGTGTTGCAGAGTTATGACAGCACGCAGTCGAATGTCGAAATGCTGATTGAATGTTTGAGCTCTGTTGCACAATCAAACTCTCAAGGCATGTTGGTATTTCCGAATCCATGCATGGAGTCTTTGTTTCTGGAAAGCGATGCCAACGGAATCAAAACGTATAGTGTGATGGATTTGACGGGTAGAGCAGTAGTGTCGGGTGTATTGATGTTCTCCGGCGGTCGCGCTGAAATAAGCACCGTTCAATTGCCTGCCGGTGTTTATACTATGCGGGTGGATGATAGGGTTGGGGTGCGGTTTCTGAAGAGGTAATCGAGAAGCCATTATCCATGTAGACGGAATACCAGTACAGTTATCTGGGTTAGGTGCATTGTAAAAAGAAAAATAAAAAATGAAATTTGCAAAGACAATAAAAATATTTCTCATTGACGGAGAACCAAACGGACGGATGAGTTGCGAGCTTTCTAATTGGTCCGGAAAGGCCAATAATAATCCGCACCTTCAGTATGCCGCAAAGCGTTACTCATTCCAAGGACCA
>CAMAYP010000192.1 GCA_945862415.1 Chryseobacterium gleum
CGTGGTGAACGTCATCATTCGTTTGAATTAAATCAAATCTGCAGTCTCAATTTTTCCGCAATCGAAATGGCCTTTGGGACAAGCCGAGTGGCCGTGTATTCCGCAAGGTTTGCACGCGAGGTTTGCACGCGTTTGCACTACCCTGCCCCGCTCCGAAAGCGGACCAAAACCGAATTCAGGAATAGTGCTGCAGAATACTGCTGTAACAGGTGCATTCATGGCAGAGCACAGGTGCAGCGGCGCACTGTCGTTGGTGTAATTCATTTCAGCCTTGCTCATGAGAGCAGCCGATTGCAGGAGCGACAAGCTGCCCGCGAGCACCTTAACATGCGTAAACCCTGAAGCCAGTGTCTGGCATAGGCTAACATCCTGAGGACCGCCAAGCAAATAGACCTGACGTTCGGAAGATGATTGCATCAGCTTTCGCCAAACTTCGCCCGGAGTTTGCTTGGTGAACCAAACCGATGAAGGGCTTATGGTGATGAACGGGCGAGCGGCGTATTGCTCCACTCGAGAAAAATCCTGTTGCGAAGGATACAGCTTAGGCATTGCCGGTGCTACGTCCACCCACGGGCTTGTAAGTTGAACGCACCTATCAACCTCATGCAAGTAGTTCGCTTCACCCTTACTACCTATGCGATGCGTAGTTCGAACGGAAAAAAAGTTGGACAAGAAATTTTCATCGAATCCAGCAGTTTTTGTAGCACCCGAGAACATGGTCAAAAAAGCGGATGCAGCATGGCGTTGCAGGTTTATGACTCCATCGTATTGCTGATGTCGAATAGACTTCAGTAATTGGAGTAAGCCACGATACTTCGAGGCCTTTTTATTCCATACAAATACCTGCTTCACAAATGGGTGGTCACTGAACAACGACTCATTTCCGGCACGCACCAACACATCCAACTGCGCATTGGGCAGCTGATTGTGTAGATGCTCAAGAACAGCCGTGGCGAGTATCGCATCGCCAATGAAAGCCGTTTGTATGACCAAAAATTTCTTCAAGAGACACTTTTATGCGGAAACATTAAAATCGCGCAGGGCATCATTGAGCGAGGTCTTCAGGTCTGTACTTGCCTTTCGCTTTCCGATGATAAGCGCGCATGGCACCCCAAACTCACCCGCAGGGAACGTTTTATTTACGACACCCGGAATTACCACAGAGCGCTCCGGAATTTCTCCCGAAAACGAAACCGGTTCAGGGCCGCTTACATCAATGATGCGTGTTGTTTTGGTCAATACCACATTGGCCCCAAGTACAGCCTCTCTTCCGACGCGAACACCTTCCACTACGATTGCCCTTGAGCCTATGAAAGCACCGTCTTCTATAATGACAGGAGCAGCTTGCAGCGGTTCCAACACACCGCCAATGCCCACACCACCGCTGAGGTGCACGTTTTTGCCGATTTGAGCGCAACTGCCAACCGTGGCCCAGGTATCGACCATGGTACCGCTATCGACATACGCTCCAATGTTTACATAGCTTGGCATCATAATAACACCAGGCGCTAAATAAGCACCATAGCGCGCAACTGCATGAGGCACTACGCGCACGCCGAGCGAAGCATAGTTGCGTTTGAGTTCCATTTTATCATGAAACTCCATGGGGCCAGCCTCCATCGTTTTCATTTGTTGAATGGGGAAATACATGACCACAGCTTTCTTCACCCATTCATTCACATCCCAACCACCATGCTCGTTGGGTGCAGCTACACGCAAATCACCCTTGTCAAGTTTTTCGATCACCTCACGCACTGCCGCTTGGGCCTCCTTCTCCTGAAGTGAATCGCGGTTTTCCCAGGCAAATTCAATTATTGATTGCAAATCGTTCATCGTCGAAATCTTTGGTCAAAAATAGTTGGTGCATATTCACGTCCTGAAATAATCGTTATGAGCAAGGTATTAGGCATCGATTATGGCACAGTTCGCATAGGGCTAGCCATCACTGATTCTGCGCGCATCATTGCGTCGCCGCTCGAAACGATTGCCAACAATGGAGCCTTGGCCTATCTGAAAATATTGATTGCGAAGGAGAAAATCGTAGAGGTGGTCGTAGGCGAAGCTAAGTACCTCAATGGAGAGCCGTCTGAAATTACCCTGTTGCAACAGCAATTTGTGCAGAAGCTTTCGGCACAAAATCCCGGTTTAACGGTGCATCGCGTGAATGAAATGTATACGAGTAAAATGGCCGCTCAGGCTATGATTACTTCAGGTGTAAAGCACAGTGTGAGAAGGGATAAAGGAACGTTGGATAAAATAAGTGCCGCGATCCTTTTGCAATCGTGGCTCGACTATCACCGTGGTTAATATTCTACAACTACCGTGGTACTGCTGGGAGCGTTGAATTCATTGAGCAGCAAACGCAAAAGTTCCTTTTCATTCGCCAATACCAAGGGCAGTATGTTTTCGGTTCGTTCTTGCCATTGTCCATTCGGATACACCTCCTCCCACACTTTGTCGAGCGTTGAAAGCTTCTGTTCCTCTCTAATTTTAGAAGCCTTCCACGTTTTACCCTGCAGTTGATCAACACCGGCTAGCACGCGTTGAAGCTCTGCCATAGCAGTAGCACGCAGCGTTGGATCGACCGAAACAATGCGGTTGGCAATGCGCTCATAGACCTGTTCGAGCTGCTGCTTTTCCTCCGAAAAATCGGGCTTATCGCCAACGAGCTGCGCAATGAGGTGCTCCTTTGATTTGAATAAGTCAGCAGCATTCAAACCAAGCTTTCCCATTTTCTTGGTTACTGGAGCGTTGAGAACCAACAGAGCGTTCCTCAGTATTACTGCGGGCATCTCGGCACCGAATGCACGGAACATCGTCCTCAGTTGCAACCAATACGCTACCTCACCGGGTCCTCCTATGTAAGCGATATTGGGAAGAATCGTCTCCTGATAAAGCGGTCGCAACAGAACATTGGGGCTGAAATTTTCAGGATGCGCTTCAAGCGCCTCATTCAATTGGTCTTCATTCCAAGCATGAAGTTGATCAATAGTTTGCCACGTTGCGCCCTTGTGTTCGATGCGTACCCTCGACCCTTCATCCAAATAGAATAAATTGATTTCACGCGGGTTCACCTGCACCTGAAAGCCCATTTGCAGAAGCTCTTCATTGGTTGCAGTAACGGCTTGGTGCGTTTTTTCTTGCAACAGCTCAGCACGCATGTGAGGAACGAACAAACGCTTGAGGCGCGCATCGTCCGGGTTAATTACCACGAGCCCCCATTCGCCGAAACACTCATGCACCCACGATTTTGTAACCTCGGCCCATGAATCAAATTGCGACGCTCTATTCCAAAGAGCATTCATGGTTTGTCGGAGCGAGTCATCTTCAATTTCAGCCAACCACTGTTCCAGCACTGGTGTGAATCCGTCGGTTCTAAATCGGCCCACTGCACCCGTTTGATTCGTATTCCATTGCAGTCGTTTACCATG
>CAMAYP010000193.1 GCA_945862415.1 Chryseobacterium gleum
TTCAAGATGTGGCGCTCCTGCACGCCTGTGCGGGTGCGGATCCACTCGTCGGTGGTGTCGACCATTTTCTCTAAATCGAAATTGGTGAGCAGGTCGGGTGGGAGGTAGCCGTGAACGGCGGTAATAGCTGCGGTTGGTTTTGACATAAGTCGGGTTAAACGATTAGAAATGCGGGCAAATGTAACGAACGTCACCAAATACGCAACACGCGTGGAGTTCTATATCCGAGCTGCGTTCGGATGAATCTAAAGTGAAGCCCAGCGCGCTTCGAAGCCCCTGGCTTTAAAAGGTAACTGGCTGTTAGGCTCTATTTACCCTTTCACCCTTTCACCCTTTCACCCTTTCACTCCTTCACTATTTCACCATTTCACGGCTCATCCCACCCTTTTCCTTGGAATTGTGAAAAAATGAATTACTTTTGCCGTCCGTTTTGAAATTCGGTTGAAGTGAACAGATTAAGTGAATACCGCATTCCATACCTTGGGTTGAAGGCGGGAAGCCATCAATACGAGTTTCAGCTTACGGACGAGTTCTTTGAGGAGTTTGAGTTTTCAGAGATTCAGGGCTCCGACCTGCAAGTTGAGGTCGCCCTTGAAAAGCAAAGCACAATGATTGTCATTCGCACGCAATTGAGCGGTGGAGTGCAATCGGAGTGCGACCATTGTGGCGATTCGCTTCCGCTCACCATCCGAACCGAGCAACAACTGGTTGTGAAGTTTGGGGATGAGACCAGCGAGCAGGATGACGACATTTTGATTTTGGGTCCGAATGAACACGAAATCGACTTGGCCCAGTACTTCTACGAGTATGCACACCTTGCCTTACCGGCGAGAAAGGTGCACGCTAGTGAAGCTGACTGCAACCAGCAAGTGCTGCAGCATCTGGCCAAATACAAGGTTGATCAAACAGCCAATACGCAGTGGGCGGCTCTGAAAAATTTGAACTACGAAGACCCGGAAGACAATGAATTTTTTGACGAAGAAGAATAACGATTTAATACCATACTAAAATGGCACATCCCAAACACAGGATCTCGCAAACCCGCCAGGCAAAGCGCAGAACGCACTACAAAATTGAAGCTCCTAACGTGGCAACTTGCCCAACTACAGGTCAGCCTCACTTGATGCACCACGCCCATTGGTATGAGGGTAAACTTTACTACAAGGGTAAAGTGCTCGCCGAGAAGGAAGGTGCTGAAAAGGCCTAAGACTTCAGGCATAAAAGCTTTAGAGCCGGCCGCAGCATTGCGGGCCGGCTTTCTTGTTTATACCCATTTTCTTTTCTCTCACACAATTCAGCGTTTTGAACTAAGTTAGCCTGCGGAAGCTTGGTCTTTCTGCCCAACGCCATTAAGCGTTGAAACCTAAAAACGTAAATGATATGCGATTTGCTTTTTTCCTACTGCTTGGACTTTTGATTTCAGGTTTTGTAAGTGCTCAATCCGACATTACACCTGCTGTAAGTGCTGCGCTGAAAAAGGGCGATGCATCGGCCATCGCTATGCATTTTATGCCACAGGTTGAATTGACCGTGCCCGGTATCGACGGTATGTTCGACAAGGCGCGCGCTGAGCAAATGATTGCCGGTTTTTTCAATCAAAACGCACCGCAAGCGTTCAGCGTGAAGCACCAGGGCACATCGAAACTGGATGATCAGTTTCGCATCGGTGAGTTGACGACCGCCAAGGGGATATTTCGCGTTACGTTTTTCATGAAGAAAAACGACAGCGTTCTTCAAATCAAGCAACTCAAAATTGAACCGGCCTGAGGTGTCGGTCTTTCTTTATTCAGAATCGAATGAATGTTTCTACCGCTGTTGGCATTTTTGACGTCGACGATTTTATACGCCGTGCACTCGCTGAAGATGCGGGCGATGGCGACCACACAACCTTGTCTACCATACCCGCTGAGGCAATTGGGAAAGCGCGTCTGTTGGTTAAACAAGAGGGCATTCTCGCCGGTGTAGAAGTGGCACGTAAAGTATTTGAGCAAGTTGACCGTGGGTTGACCTTTGCTCCAATGCTCCACGATGGGGCGATGATACAGCCGGGTGATATCGCTTTTTACATCGAAGGACCATCACGCAGCATAACCATTGGTGAACGCCTCGCGCTGAACTTCATGCAACGTATGAGTGGTATTGCCACCAAAACACAGCGCATCCAATCTCTTATTGCGGATACGAAATGCAAGTTGCTCGACACGCGAAAAACAACACCCGGTTTCCGATACTTCGAAAAGGAAGCGGTACGCATCGGTGGTGGCGTGAACCATCGGTTCGGCTTGTACGATATGATATTGGTGAAGGATAATCACGTCGATTTTGCCGGTGGCGTGCCTCAGGCATTGCAACAAGTGAAAAATTATCTGACTCACACCGGTAAGTCGCTTCGCGTTGAAGTTGAAGCTAGAAACATGAAAGAGGTCATGCAAATTGTAGAGTCCGGAATTGCTTTCCGTGTGTTGCTCGACAACATGACGCCCGCGCAAATTGCTGAGGCTGTTCATTGGATTGACGGTCGACTTGAAACGGAAGCTTCGGGCGGAATTACCGAGGTGAATATTCGTGAATATGCGCTTGCCGGTGTTGACTATGTTTCTATGGGTGCACTCACGCATCAAATTGAATCACTCGACCTCAGTTTAAAGGCTGTTTAATACGTCTATTCGTTCTACTTTTGCCGCGATGACTGAAGAAAGAACTAACTGGAAATCGAAGTTGCTCAACATGCCTGTGGTCGCCAAATCGGTGCATTATCTTGATTCGTTGCGCTTACCGGGTTTTCAAGGATTGTCCCTCTGGTTTGTGTCTTCGTTCTTTGCAGAGTCGATTGTGAAAGGGCAACTGGCAACACGAGCATCGGCTATTTCATTTCGCATCTTTCTGGCTTTCTTTCCTGCTATCATCATTCTACTGACATTGATTCCGTATATACCCATTGATGATTTTCAGAAGTCACTTTTTGATTCGATACGAGGCTTTTTTCCGGGAGAAACCTTTACCCTGTTTGAAGACACACTCGATGACCTTATTAATCAGAAGCACAGCGGCCTGCTTTCATTGGGTACCGTCTTGCTGTTGTATTACGCATCCAATAGCATCAATGCAATTCTTATTGGCTTCAATCAGAGCTACCACTTTGAAGATAAGAGCCACCCGTTGGTCATGCGCATTTCGAGCATCATACTCATCTTCGTGCTCGGATTCATCATGTTGCTTGCTGTGGTGGTGCTCGTGTTTAGTGGGGTCATCTTCGAATATCTGCACCAAATCGGCATCATTGGCGATAGGGGATACATCCCCATTCTCAACGTAGCTAAGTGGTGTGTTTCCATTACACTCGTTTATGCCATCATCAGCACCTTGTATAATGTGGGCGTACGCAAACGCATTCGACGTTGGACGTTTTTCAACGTGGGCGCCACGCT
>CAMAYP010000194.1 GCA_945862415.1 Chryseobacterium gleum
GGTCGACTTCATCAGCGTGTCGACTGCTGAAAGCTGAAAGGCATTCAGTTCACACGTGCGATTCAGTTGATTGATGAAAAGAGAATCGCTGGAGGAGAGTTGGGCATAGCTTGAAACAGCTGCGGAAAGCAGAATAAATGCTGATATCAAACACTTGCCGAACATTGTTCAAATATACATTCTGTTGAATGTTGGCGTGCACTACATTTGTCGCGCTATAGGTTTCTTCTCAAGCGAAGAATGAAAAGGGAATCGGGTGAAAAACCCGGACTGTACCCGCAGCTGTGAGCATCCGAAGCACCCCGCCGGTCAAAGGCCACTGATTCGATTTCGAATTGGGAAGGTAGGCGAGGGGGATGCAAGTCAGAAGACCTGCCCATAGCATGCCCGTCTCGGCTCGGCCGAGACAGATGCCCGGGAAGAGGCACGGCGAATATGAAGAAACTCTTTGTCCTCATAGCAGGAATCGTGTGGTCGTGGTGCGCCTTTGCGCAACAAACCGACACCATTTCAGGGTATCACCAAACGGAAGACGTGGTGATCGTTGCCCGTGCCACCGACGGCTGGGGACCTTTCAATGCCGTGTCGCCTCTAAAACGCAAGCAATGGATTGGAAGTGATTTGGGTTCTTTTCTGGATGCCCATGGTTTAGCGCATCAGCTCACTGCGGGGGCTCCGGGTGCTGCAGGTTCTTTGCGGTTCCACGGTTTGTCTTCTGATCATACCTTGTTGACTTGGTATGGAATGCCCATCAATTCGGTTACACTCGGTACATGCGACATGTCGTTGTTGCCCATGTTCTTTTTTGATTCTGTGTATCTGCGCGAAACGCCTACCCTCGGCGGTACTATGCAGCAGGGCATGGGTGCGACCATTGGCCTCGGTAACGCTCCGTTTGAAGAATCTTCGTCGCAGGTTTTCACGACCTACAACTCGCTGAACAATGCAATGCTGGGTGTCGATTCGAAAGTGAAGCAATCGAAGGATGGTCGGCACTTCACATCGCAAGTGCGCGCTTTTAGACAGCAAATGAACAACCGCTATCAATACACGGATGTATACCGAATTGATAAACCTGTTCTTTGGCAGGAGCATCAGCAAGGGGCTTTTACGGGTTGTCAGGCCGATTTGAGTTACGGTTACAAAAATCAGTCGGTGACGTTTCGAAGTTGGTGGCAAACGAAATCGATGGAGCTGCCTACAGTTATGGGTTCACACGGAGAAGGCTCGGCCACGCAAGACGATGCGACCATGCGCTCGATGCTGCAATACCTATGGTGGAAGCCACGCGTGCAAGCTGGAATTCAACTCGCTCATACCTATGAGAAATTGCATTACGTCGATGAGCCTGTGGCTATCGATTCAGACATACGCTCTCAGATGCTTTGGTCGAATGGTTGGTTGAATTGGAAACCATTCAATGATTTTTTCATAAAGGTTACGGCTAGTCAGGCTGCTGTGAACGTGATGAATTCCAATTACACCGACGGACGTATCAACAAGCCTTGGGCACAATACGCCTTGCAGATTCGTTACATGAATCGCAAGCACGATTGGGAAGGAAGTGCGTCGTTGGAAGAACGCTTTGGAAGCAAAGGCTGGTCCTCGTCGCTCAGTTATCGCTACTACTTATTGGCTTCCCAAAGCTGGTCTCTTTCACCGTTCATCAATGCATCGCGCCGCTATCGACTGCCCGATATGAATGAGCTATTCTGGACGCCCGGCGGTAATCCGAATCTGAGACCCGAGTTGGGCTATCACGCCCGAACCGGCTTGGTTGCTTTTTTAGGCAAGGACACACGAACACAATGGTGCCTCGAACCGACGGTGTTTTTTTCCCGCGTGAACGACTGGATTCAGTGGGTTCCATCTGAAGGTTCAGTATGGACGCCCGTCAATTTTCGGGAAGCACAGACACAAGGAGCAGAGATGTATGTGTTGTGCGAGAAGTTGACGCGGAATGATCGCACCCGTTACAGGTTCGAAACACGCTGGACCCTGAACGATGTGTTTTGGACGGATTCCCTTTCCATGCAAGAACAGCGTCGCATGATATACTCCCCGCGCTTCATCGGCTATCAAGGGGCAAGTGTTCAACGCGGAATACATACCGCGTCTATCGGCTATCGCTACGTGAGCGAACGCTTCACCGACGAGGCGAATACGCCCCACAGAGCTTTAGACGCATATGGACTGTGCAACGTTTGGTATCAAGCCACGGTGAAAAGCAACAATCTCAGTTTCGACATTTCAGCGGGAGTCGATAATGTGTTCGATGTCGCTTATGAAACGTTGCGCGCCTATGCCATGCCCGGACGCGTATACCGTGTCGGTTTAACCATTACATACAATCAACAACCAAAAAATAAATCACATGAAATTGAATTGGATTCTATGCCTACTCGCTAGTGCTGCCATGCTAACGGCTTGTAAGAAGGATGAAGAGCCACAGATTGAAGAGCCTTTTTTTGAAGACTACGCAACTGGAGCATATGTCGTGAATGAGGGCGCTTTCCAAGCGAATAATGCTTCGATAACGCATATTTCGAATGTGGGAACCGCAACCAACGATGTCTATTACCAGGCGAATGGAGTAGAGCTCGGCGATGTGTTTCAGAGCTTCGCAACGATTGGTGATCGCGGATTCGCGGTGCTCAACAACTCGCAGAAGATAGAAGTGGTCGATTTGAAGACGATGGAAAATGTGGGTACCATAGCGGGTTTGGATTACCCCCGCTATTTGGTTGATTCCGGAAATAACACAGCCTATTTGAGCGATGGCTCTTTTGCCGGATCGTTGAAGATCATCAATACGCAGACGCTTGCCGTTACCGGATCTGTTTCAGTTGGCACAGGTCCAAACCAACTGCTTGCGCGCAACAACGAAGTATGGGTATGCAATGAAGGTGGCTTTGGGTTGGATAGCACTATCAGCGTCGTAAGCACATCATCGAATTCGGTTGTAGAAGTGATTGAAGTCGGATATCGTCCTGCCGACATTGTGCGCGATGCATTGGGTAATGTATGGGTGTTGTGCGCCGGTGAAACGTATTACGACGAGAACTGGGCCGTTTCGGGTCATTCACCGGCCTTGTTATATCGAATTAATGCAGCCACGCGAGAAGTAATTAGTAGTGTTCAGGTTGGACAGCTGGGTGATCATCCAAGACAGTTGGAAGTTTCACCTGATGGTACGGTGCTGTATTACGAGAATGGAGGCGTATACAAGTTTGATTTAATCAATGGCGACATGCCCGGTATTCAGATTGTTTTCTCGGCGCGTTCGGGGTTGAGTGTTCACCCATCGACGGGAGAAATCTGGTGTGCGAGCCTATCCGATTACACCAATCCTTCGCAAGTGTTTGTGTACAACGTCAATGGTACTTTACGTGCTACACACACAGCAGGGATAGG
>CAMAYP010000195.1 GCA_945862415.1 Chryseobacterium gleum
AAGGCGTTCGTTGCTGTTTTTAAGTCCGGGACGAATTTTCGTTGCTGCCGAGCTATGGCGAAGAGCCTGCTCATAAACGTCGGTTTCTGATGGAGAAAAACCAAAGGCCCTCTTTACGAAGGCCTGTATTTCCTGGTTAACTTTTTTACGCTTGAAAAGCGAGCTCAGCCAACTCATTCCAACTTTCTGAAAATAGCAGATGTATTGTGCCCTCCGAAACCAAAGGTGTTGCTCATGGCTACATTCACCGTGCGGTGCTGCGCCTTGTTGAAAGTGAAATTCAACTTCGGATCGAGCTCCGGATCGGGGTTCTCAAAGTTTATCGTTGGTGGCACTATGCCATGTTTAATCGCCAAGATTGAAGCAATTGCCTCAATAGCGCCCGCCGCACCCAGCAGATGGCCGGTCATGGATTTCGTGCTGGAGATGTTCACCTTGTATGCATGCTCACCAAACACACTTTGAATGGCACGTGCTTCCTGCACATCACCAAGCGGAGTAGAAGTACCGTGCACATTGATGTAGTCGATATCTTCCGGAGTCATGCCTGCGTCTTCCAATGCGTTGCGCATTACTAGTTTTGCTCCCAACCCATCCGGATGCGGGGCGGTAATGTGGTACGCATCAGCACTCAGGCCACCACCCATCACTTCGCAATAGATTTTCGCTCCGCGTGCTTTCGCGTGTTCGTACTCCTCCAATATCAAACATCCGGCACCTTCACCCAATACAAAGCCATCGCGTGTTACATCGAACGGTCTTGACGCGGTTTTGTAGTTCTCATTGTTCTCAGAGAGCGCTTTGCAAGCGTTAAATCCGCCAACTCCAGCCTCCGTTACCGCGGCTTCTGAACCACCGGTCAAAATGATATCGGATTTACCCAACCGAATGTAGTTGAAAGCGTCAATCATCGCATTGTTGGACGATGCGCAAGCTGAGGTTGTTGTGTAGTTGGGGCCTCTAAAACCATAATTGATTGAGATATGGCCTGAGGCAATATCAGCAATCATCTTGGGTATGAAGAAGGGATTGAAACGTGGGGTGCCATCACCTCTGCCGTAAGCAATACATTCTTCTTGGAATGTTAGCAGACCGCCGATACCAGAACCCCATATTACACCTACCCTGTCTTTATTGATTTTCTCCAAATCCATTCCCGCATCGTGAATGGCCTCTTTAGCGACTACCAAAGCGTAGTGCGTGTAAGGATCCATTCTCCTTGCTTCCTTGCGTTCGATGTGATCCTCGACGTTGAAGTTTTTCAGTTCGCAAGCGAATTGGGTCTTGAATTTAGACGCGTCAAAACGGGTAATCAGGTTTGCCCCGCTTACCCCATTGACAAGCCCGCTCCAATAATCGTTGAGATTATTACCCAGCGGCGTCAGCGCTCCAAGACCTGTAATAACTACCCTCTTGAGCTGCATAACTATTGGTGTTAAAAACGTGAATTACTTCGCGTGACCTTCGATATAGTCGATTGCCTGACCAACGGTGGCAATTTTCTCGGCTTGATCGTCCGGGATAGCAATATTGAATTCCTTTTCGAATTCCATGATAAGCTCCACGGTATCCAAAGAGTCCGCACCCAAATCGTTGGTGAAGCTAGCCTCACGAGTTACTTCCGCTTCTTCAACGCCAAGTTTGTCAACGATGATGGCGGTTACTTTCTTTGCTACGTCTGACATTTTATGTAGGTATTAAATGGTTTAAAACGGGGCAAAAGTATGTTTTTTTGAGGGATTGCCAAGTTTTTTTTCTACCCAATACGAAAGGTCGTGTAAAAGTCTGTTCTTCAGCACCGTAAACTTGATAAAACTCCCTGAGCAAATGGCATAAAGGTAGTTTTCAACTAAAAGCCCGCCAGAAACGAATTACTTTGCGAGTGCATAGATTCTCAAAAGACGCAATGCTGAGCAAGACTGAAAAAACCCAATTTGACCGTCAACTGCGACTACCGGGTTTCGGGGAACAGCAGCAACTGATGCTAAAAAATGCTCATGTGCTCGTTATCGGTCTTGGCGGCCTCGGCCACCCTGTGGTGCAATACCTCGCAGCGGCAGGCGTGGGAAAATTGACTTTGGCCGATTTCGACCGTGTTGCTATTCACAACATGCACCGACAAGTTCTTTTCGGCATTGGTGATTGTGATTCCTATAAAGCGGAAATAGTTGCAACGAAATTGAAGTCCCAATACCCCGAACTTGATGTACGCTGTGTATTGGAAAAAGTCGACATCGGGCAGTTGGAAGCAATTACCGGTGGAGTTGACCTCATTGCAGACTGTACTGACAACTTTGCCTCGCGTTATGAAATTGGCGCCTTTGCACATGCGCATTGTATTCCCGAAATGTTTGGCGCGGTGCATCGCATGGAGGGTCAGATTTCACTTTTCAACGGGCGAGCCGGCACACAATATTCCGATGTATACCCTACCCCGCCCATCTCCGGTAGGATTGGCAATTGCTCGGAGGAAGGAATACTAGGGCCGATTGCAGGAATACTGGGTTGTATGATGGCCGCGGGTATTATTGAATTCTTGGCAACCGGTAAAACACATAGCGACGGCCGCCTGATACGTTATGATGGGGCCAATTGTCAAACATACAGCGCTGAAATAATACCGGCAAGCCACTCCCGAAGCATGTATACTTCTGGAAAGGCACTCTCTGCAATTGAGGCACACACCATGCTCACGCAAGATGCCGAGATTGCCATTGTCGATGTCAGAGAACAACACGAGCACGACAACTTTAACATTGGCGGCGTATGCCGCCCGGCAGGCGAACTGACCCGGTGGCTGCACGAAATCATGCATGTAAAGTCAATATTTCTGTATTGTAACCAGGGCATTCAATCGGATGCGGTATCTCGCGTTTTGGCAGCTAAAAGACCCGACATGCGCATATCACATCTAAAAGGAGGGCTGCGCAATTGGCCAAATATTGAACTTGACATAAGAAATCCCGAAGGATAAGAACCTACATTTGCCAGACACGGTTCCAACATGCATTTCAAAGTATACCTTTCCGACGAAGGCTTCGGTCACATTGTGCGCCAGCGAGCTATTTTGGAAGTGCTGCGCGAATCTGTCAGCGATCTAGACCTAACGGTGCAAACGGAAACTCATATAGACGCTGCCGGAAATTACATTCCGGGAGCGAAACTCATAAAGCGGTTCAACAACATCCAATGGGACAAACAGCCAAACGGATCGCCCGACTTAATTAAGATTGCCAATCGATACGAAGATTACATCACGCAATCCAATCGATTCGTAGAATCAGAATGCGCTGAATTCAACTACGATGCTATTCTCAGTGACTTTGTTTACGAGGCATTTCCGATAGGCAAAAAAATGGGTGTAAAAGCTTTTGGCGTAGCTCACTTCACCTGGGACTGGTT
>CAMAYP010000196.1 GCA_945862415.1 Chryseobacterium gleum
ATGCCTCCTGCAGGTTCGCCTCAACTCACACAAGAACAAATAGCGCAAGTTCAAACCTGGATAATGCAAGGTGCCCTCAACAACAGCTGCCAGGAAGATTGCGATCCACTAGCATTCTCATACAGTTCGAATCTGGCCCCTATCATCGACGTTTTTTGTGAAGGTTGCCACGGTGGTATAAACCCTCTAGCCGGTTTTGCACTTGGCACTCACCAGCAGTTAGTGACTATGGTTGAGAATGCGGGCAACAATTTCATGGATTGCCTCAACGGAACCAACGGTGCGCCAATCATGCCTCCCAATACGCTGGGCTTACCCAATTGCTATAAACAGCAGTTTCAAAATTGGATAAATGCAGGTATGCCCAACAACTGATTAATCAATGAAAAAGCAGACCACTTCAATACTACTAGGATGTCTAATTGTCTCGTTGCATTCCTGCTATTACGACAATGAGGCCTATCTCTATGGCGGAGGCACGGTGTGCGCCGATACAACCTCCTCCTATACAGCCAGGCTCGCGCCAATTATCAACAACAACTGTGTAAGTTGCCATGGTCCCGGTGAAAGCCCCGATCTTAGCACATTCACTGATGTCGATACGTGGAAGGAAGAAATTACCTGTCGCGTAGTCGAAGGTGTTACCTGTTCACTTGGCGCAAAAATGCCACCTTCAGGAAACTTAAGCACATGCGATGTAGAAGCTTTCCAGCGCTGGCAACAAAACGGATATCCTCAATAACCATGAAAAAAATACTACTTCTCCTCCTCGTTGCATTAATAGCTGCTGCAGGTATTGGTTTCTACCTATGGAACAAACCACACCGCACGGCAGAAGATGAAAAGCCATTCGCTACGGTCAGCGCTAGTCAACTGTTCATTGAATTTGCCTCCGACGAAGCGGCAAGTTGGACAAAGTACAAGGACAAGGTGATTCAAATTTCGGGTGAGGTAGAATCCATCAGCACGGATGCTTCCGGAAATACACAAGTGGTTATGAAAACAGACACAGAGATGAGCACAGTGAGCGTCACTTTGATGGTCGGCGCCCAAGCGCCGCAGCAAGAGCCTGGCACCATGATTGAAGTAAAAGGAATATGCAACGGCTTCCTGAACGATATCTTCGGAGAGGTTCAATTGAATCAAGGCGTTGTTGTAAATCAAACCAAATAAAAAGCATGAAACAGTTCTTATTCTTCGGCGTCCTGGTGGCCGCGTCACTCAACATCCAGGCTCAAAAGTTTTTCACCAAAGACGGCACTATCCGATTCTTCTCGAATGCGAAGCTGGAAAAAATCGAAGCGACAAACAACAAAGCGTCCATCGTTTATGATGCCGCATCAGGCGCAATTGAAATCGCAACACTCGTAAAAGGATTCATTTTCGAAAATGCATTCATGGGCGAACACTTCAACGAGACCTACATGGAAAGTGATAAGTTTCCGAAAGCCAATTTCAAGGGCAAATTGGAAAACCCTTCAGCTGTGAACGTGACTGTAGCCGGCACATACAAAGTCAAGGTTGTTGGCGAGCTTACCATGCATGGAGTAACGAAACCCGTCAGTACAGACGCCACATTTGTTGTAGGCGGTGGTAAAATCGATACCGATACGAAATTTAGCATCAAGGCCAGTGATTTCGATGTAAAGATTCCGGGCGATAAATCAGATAACATCTCGAATGTGATTGAAATAACCACGAAGTCATCACTTACAGAATTGAAAAAATAATGCACCTCAATAGCATCATATTTTTAAAAACAGGGCTGATTGTATCAGCTCTGTTTTTATTTCAAGCCCTCCGTGCGCAAGAAGACACTACCGATTTGCTTTCGCTTTTAGGCGAAGACGAGCCAACGCTCGACTACACCATAGCCACGTTTAAGTCGACGCGTGTCATAAACATGCACTCAGTCGAAAATGCAGCTGCCGGCCATCTCGACTTTCGCATATCGCACCGCTTCGGAACAATCAATTCCGGCGTAAGTGATTTGTGGGGTCTCGACCAAGCATACATGCGTCTAGGTTTTGAATACGGCATCAATGAACGCTTGATGGTGGGTATTGGTCGTTCGAATGTGAACAAAGAGATCGACGGATTTCTCAAATACAAGATTTTACGCCAATCCAGTGGTTTAAAAAACGTGCCTGTAACCATCTCCTGGTTTTCTTCGGCAGTTGTTCGCACAACGCCTTTCGCGGATACTGAGCGCAAGAATTACTTTTCTTCCCGCCTTTACTATTGTCATCAGTTACTAGTGGCGCGCAAAATGAACGATGAACTTTCATTGCAAATCGCCCCTACGTTGGTGCACCGCAACCTCGTTGCCGACTCCACCGTGAACAACGATGTATACGCCCTCGGAATGGGAGGCCGATACAAAATATCCAAGCGCTCTTCGTTCAATTTCGAATGGGTTGCTGTTCCGGGCGATCAACTCGAACCCATCTACAAAAACTCTCTGTCACTTGGCTTCGATATCGAAACAGGTGGACACGTATTTCAGTTGCATTTCACCAACAGCAAGCCTATGAATGAGAAAGGCTTCATCACCGAAACAACGGGCGACTGGGCGGAAGGAGACATTCAGTTCGGCTTCAACGTCTCGAGGATTTTCTCCGTAGCCAAGCATAAGTCACCTCCGGTGGAATAATTGGTTGACATACCCAAGAAAACATTCTTTCAGTGTGTGTTTATTTCACTGACGTTACAACTCATGAAATTTATCATACCAACGCTCCTTCTACTAATTACTCGCGCTAGCTCACAGTTTGGCGTACAAAATTTCGAATCGAATGGACTGAATACAGCCCTCACATCACATTCGGTATTAGCTACGAATTTCAACGGGCTCAACTACCGCACCAACAGCCTCTACACTTCTGAGTCAATTAACGAGTTGGAGTAAGCGACCTGCTCTTATTCATCGCGGCATACGGAACCAATTGCAACTAATCACTACATGAAACATTTAGTCCTTTTTCTTTTACTCCTTCCTGCGTTAGCACAGGCGCAATTCACCGAGCAATGGAATTCAACTTACAACGGTGACGGCGATTTTTCGGATCATTATTCTTGTATTACAGAAGATGGTAATGGTAATATTTACGTTGCCGGATATAGCCACTCTACGGATGAAAACGCAGATTTTCTGGTAGCGAAATACAACTCCGCCGGCCAAATGCAATGGCATCGCACATGGAGAGGAAATGGACAAGGACCGGACATAGCCTATGCGATAGCATTTGCCAACAACACTCTTTACGCCGCAGGCCAGGTTAGCAACGCAGGTCTTGGATTCGATTTCTTTACCATTGCCATAAGCACTTCAGGCGATTCTCTTTGGGGTGCGCATTACAATGACGCTC
>CAMAYP010000197.1 GCA_945862415.1 Chryseobacterium gleum
TTAGAACACGATGGTTTAGCTAGGAAAAATGCGGTTGATGACCGTGGTGCGATAATCGAAGATGCCTTGTAATTTATTCTTAACCCAAAGCGCATGCACCATGCGACCCAACATGCCAAAGGGCATCGCATAATTGACGATGTCGGTCATGATCACATGGTCGCCTTTGTCTTCGAAGATGTGCTGATGATGCCAGAAGGCGTAGGGACCAAAGCGTTGTTCATCCACAAAGAAATGCTTGTCTTCGCTCTGCGAAATTTCGGTTGTCCAGCCGAATGACATGAACGGTGCAGGTTGTATTTTGTAATTGATAATCATACCTGCATGCATCTTCTTTCCGGAAACATTGGTCAGTATTTTAAACCTCATGTCATCTGGTGTGATTTCATCCAGGTTCTCCGGACGCGAGAAATAATCCCATGCTTTATCAAGAGTGGTATTCAGAATGGTTTTTCTTTCGAGCGTGTACACTTTCATTTTCTTGCGGTTTGTTTATAAACCGACAAGAAGGTTGAATGTTCGACCGGGAGACATGAATCAGGATTTCTTTAGCTGTTCGAACGCTTCTTCCAGCTCTTCAGGTGTGTTTACATTTTCGAGCTTTTCGGGCTTGCTTGCTATAATCACCTTCGCTTCTGTTTGAATGAGCACTTTGCGCGGACACGAATATCCAAGGCCGATGAACGACATGATCATGGGCATGGCTTTCGGTTCCCAGACTGCGATCAGTGGTTCCGGAAATTGATCGAACGGACTTTGAAATGCTGTTGCTGTGTGGATTGTGGATCGATGGGCGAGAAGCTCTTCTAAAATTTCACGGTCGAGAAAGGGAACGTCGCTAGCCAGTACGAGCCAAGCAGTATCGGGTTCTGTCATGAATGCTGAAGCTATGCCACCGAGCGGACCAAGGTCGAGCATCCGATCGGCGATGGTGCGGAAGCCTTGTTCGTTGTAATATGAACTTTGCTCCTGACGACATGATAGAGCAGGTTCTAATCCCATTTCTTCGCACAACGCATAAAGATGAGCGAACTGGGGTTTTCCGTGATATGCAATGTGCGTTTTATCCTTGCCCATACGCACGCTTTTACCACCCGACATGATGAGCGCTTTCATACGAGCAGGAGCCATGATTTGTTCGCGCAACAGAGGCAAAAGGTCAGCTATGTTTTGTTCGTTGAGTACAGGCACTTCTGCCCAGTGAGGTACAACCTCTTTCACGAACTCGGGAACTTGAAGGCAACGTTGTGTAGTGATGATGGCTATTACATGCGTTAGCTGTGATGCTCTTTTTCGCAAGGAAGACTCTTTGTCGGGGTCGCACAAAATGATTTGATGCGCTGCTTCAAAGTGATTACCATTCACAACGACTAAATCTGCTTGTGAGAGTGCTATGTGCCGACTTACCATTTCCGGTGTTGCGCGCAGGTGGGTTGAAATGGACGACTGATTATCGGTCCAGCGCTGCATCAACTCCGATGTTGTTTCAGGATGATGATTTGCATCGGCATACACCACAGAAGCCGGCATTAGCGCCTTGCAAAGGAGGTTGGCCCATTGACCAATGATGTCGCAATTAGTGCCGAGCAGGGCAACCTCGTTGCGAGCAAACTTCCCCAAGGAAGGCCTTTTCAGGTCGGCGTGTTTTTTATGCATTGCGTTGGTAGTCGTTTTTGCCGCCCGATTTTTCCAGCAGTTGAATGGAGCTAATCGTAATGTCATGCGAGAGAGCCTTGCACATGTCGTAGATGGTGAGGGCAGCAACAGAAACAGCCGTGAGGGCTTCCATTTCCACACCCGTTTTGCCGAATGTGCGCACGTCGCTTTCAATGACCGCGGTGTGGTTGTCAAGCTCAATCGTTAGTTGAACCTTGTCGATCGGGAGGGCGTGACAAAGCGGAATGAGGTCGGCTGTTTTTTTAGCGCCCATGATACCCGCGAGAATAGCTGTTTGAAACACAGGACCTTTTGGGAGGTGCAATTCACGATCGACCATTTTGCTGGCGATGTCTTTACCGAGAAGCACGTGCGCCCGAGCTTTCGCGGTGCGCAGCGATGCATTTTTTGAAGATACATCCACCATGTTCGCTTGGTTGTCGGTAGAGAGGTGAGAGAATTCCGAATTCATACAGCGAAGTTAGGGGAAAGGTGCGAAGGACTAGGTGCGAGGTGCGAAGTGCGAGGTGCGAAGGACGAGGAGTGAGAAGAGGGCTGGGGTTACTAACAGCGGGAGTTGGAAATTCGGATGGATAGTGTTCGCTATCAGCGACGTTTTGAGTTCATATTTGTAAGGATAAATTGAAAACAATGAAGACAATTCGTTTCGTCGCTATGGCACTTATGGTTTTAGCCATCTCACATGTTCAAGCACAATATGCATTGCAAACCGGGAAGATGCAGTTTAATGGAGGGATTGGACTTTCCTCGTGGGGTTTGCCGATCTATGCCGGGCTCGATTATGGGTTTGATAAGAATATTTCCTTTGGAGGAGAGTTGTCGTTTCGATCTTTCAGTGAGCGCATATCAGGTGAGCGTTATAGCTCAAGTATCATCGGTATTTCGGGAAACGGTAACTACCATTTTGTCGAGATGCTCGGCATCGACGATTTATTCGATGTGTATGCCGGATTGAATCTAGGTTTTTATATCTGGAACACCTCTAGTAATTATCTTGGGGCGGGATCCACCGGATTGGGTATTGGAGCGCAGATTGGCGGCCGCTATTATTTCAAGAAGAACATGGCGGTGAATGTTGAGCTTGGCGGTGGTAATGCCTTCTCAGGCGGTAAGGTAGGTCTGAGTATCCTTCTCAATCAGAATTAGGCGCTGGCGCTCTGCTTGTAGCTGTAGTCGTGGACGCGCTGCTGCGCGTCCTTGCCCTCCCTCATGCCAAGCGTGATCATAAGAAAGTTAGATGATCTAGGCATATCTTATATGCCTCGTGGCATGTTTATGCCGCTTATGCCTCTCATGCTGTTTCTCTTGTTTTGCTGCTAGCTATTGTTGCTGCCTGAACTAAAAGAAGATCGTATGAGCAAACAAAAGAAACTTTACAGCAATCATTCGAGCCGCCTGCAAACATGGGATTACAGCAGATCCGGCTACTACTTTGTGACGATGACAGTGCGAGGCAGAGAGCGATGGTTTGGGGAGATTCGCAATGGCGTCATGCACAAGACGCCACTTGGGGAGTTCGCAGAAATGTCTTGGAAACAGACCCTTGAACTTCGACCATCCATGAATATCTGGCTTGGTGAATTTGTCGTGATGCCGGATCATTTTCATGCTGTTCTTTTTATTGGCAACAATGAATACAACGCAGAATTGGTTACGAATGTGTTGGAAT
>CAMAYP010000198.1 GCA_945862415.1 Chryseobacterium gleum
GCTCAGCTCGAAGATGAAACGGTGCGTTGGTGCAAAACCATGATGAAACGCAGTCCGCTCGCATTGCGCATGATCAAACGCGGCCTCAACGCCGAACTCGATGGTCAGCGCGGTCTCATGGAGTTTGCAGGCGATGCTACCCTACTCTACTACTTGACCGAAGAGGCACAGGAGGGCAAGCGCGCATTCCTCGAAAAGCGCGATCCCGACTTCCAAAAGTTTCCGAAGTTTCCATAACCATGAAGAAATGGATAAAGGCCATGCGCCTGCGCACATTGCCTCTTGCTGCCTCTTGCATTTTTGCAGGAGCCGCGGCTGCTAAAGCGCACGGTGACATGAATGGTTTTGTATTGGCTCTTACACTGGCCACCACGTTTTTGCTGCAAATACTTTCCAATCTGGCCAACGACTACGGCGATTACAGCCACGGCGTCGACAACGAACAACGCGTGGGTCCAACACGAGCATTGCAAAGTGGCGCTATTAGCCAAGCTCAAATGAAACGAGCGTTGATAATAACTACAGCGATTACCCTTCTGAGCGGTATGTCTCTGTTGTGGATTGTCTTTTCTCCGAAAGCCCAGTTTATGCAAGCACTTCTTATGTTGCTGTTGGGCTTTGCAGCCATTGGGGCCGCTATCAAGTATACAGTAGGCAGCAATCCTTACGGTTACCGAGGCTTGGGCGACGTATTCGTATTTCTGTTCTTTGGACCTGTGGGTGTAATTGGAACTTACTACTTGCTCACTGGAAAGCTGGATGCTGAGCCGATGCTCTTGGCAATGACTACCGGATTGTACAGCACCGGCGTGCTCAACCTCAACAACCTACGCGATCATGTGAACGATGCAGCGTCAGGCAAGCAAACGTTGGTAGTAAAAATGGGATTTCGCAAGGGGAAAGTCTATCATACTTTTCTCATTCTAACAGGTTCCATCTCGCTTTGTGTCTGGATTTTCCTCAATGCACAATCAGCTTTTTCGTGGTTGCCTGTTGTCGCAGCCATCGGCCAATGTGCCTTACTGCGAACTGTATGGAAAACCGAACAACCGGCATTATTAGACCCATTGCTTAAGAAGGTCGCTATTCTCACCTTGTTGTGCTCCTTGCTCTTGGCCTTAACGAACTAATTCACGCTCAAAAAAAAACCGCATCCCTAAGTAAGAATGCGGTTTTCCTGAGTTGAGTCCGTAAAATTTTGTCAAGTATCGTTTACTAGTCTTGTATAATATTGAAGTACAGACCTGCATTGAATCCTGCCGACAAAATTGCTGTCGAAGAGATAGCAACTGAGCTACCATAACCAGGGCTCCAAGCCACAGCCGCATCCGTGAAATACATAGGAGCAAGCAACTGTGCCTGCAGACGAAGACCAAGACGTTCAATAATTGAAATCTTAACACCCGCTACTGCCGACACGGTGAAACGCCAGTCTTCAATCGCAAATTCAGGTTGATACACAGTAACACCCAGCATCAATCCACCATACGGACGAATGCGATCTTTGTCGGCTTCCTTCATTGGGCCTACAAGTACATTGTGAATTTTCAGATTACCAGCATCCCAGATAGTATTGCTTTGATAATCGTAGTAATTCAAACCTGCTTCTTTGTAGTTGTACTGAACCTCGAGCCATGATTTACCGGCTGCACTTGGTCCGCGTCCGAAAGTAACGGTTCCGCCATAGTTAGTGCCATAGCTGGTGCGAAGACGACCGTAGTAAACATCGAGCGACGATGGAGTTTGGTGACCATAATACCCGGCCAATTGTAGGTTCTGTGCCATTGACGAAAGGCTGAAGAGAACTGAAAGACCCAAAAGTAGAAATGCTTTTTTCATAGTGTAGAATAATTGTTGTGGTGATATCTTGTTGGTATTGATTACTTATTTACTGCCGAGCTCCTTTGTGCGAAAGGTTAACGTCCACCTCCTAGAGCTCTGTATAAATCCACGTGAGCATTCAAGTATTGCTGTTGAAGACTTGATACGATTAATTCAATTTCAAATAAAGAACGCTGCACATCGATTACTTCCAAATAGGAAGTATAACCATCGTTGTACCTGGCCTGACTTAAGGTAAGAGCCATTCGTGCCGTGGTCTCCTGGCGCTTACGCGAGGCTAGCTCCTTATCGATTGTTTCGATTGTAATGAGTGCGTTTTCTACTTCCTGAAGCGCGCGCAAGTATACCTGCTGATAGTGATAGGCAGCCACTTCCGCTGACTTCTGCTGTGCCGTTATCCTCCGTTTGTTCCTGCCGAATTCGAAAATAGGGCCCAACAAATTTTGAGTGAGCGATGATATCAATGCGTCGGAGCTTACCAAGTTCGAAAGCTCAGCGCTGGCCAATCCTCCACCTGCAGTCAGTGAGAGTGATGGATAACGCAATGCAACGGCTACCCCAATCTTCTCAACCTCACGCTTATAGCTGAACTCGGCTTGCTGCACATCCGGACGCTGACTGAGCAGACTAGACGGTATACCCGCCGGTATTACGGGCATTGCAGGTTGTTCTGCAATGGTTGAGCCTCTGCCTACTTTGCCGGGTGGATTTGCCAATAAATAGGACAACGCATTTTCTGTAATAGCTACGGCACGTGTATAGGAATTGATGGAACTCACGGCACTTTCAACGAGCTGTCTGCTTTGCAACAAATCCCACTCACTGATGTATCCCTTCTTAAATCGCTCCTCGAGCACCAACAGATCCTTTTGGCGGGTTTCGTATGTCGCCTTCGAAATGGCAAGTCGATTATCGAAGTCGCGCAATTTGTAATAAGCGTCAGCGACATTGGCGATTAAAGCAACCTGCACTGCTGAACGTCCGGCTTCACTGGCCAACAGATCATTCAAGGCTGCATTGCGCGAGTGCCTGATTTTCCCCCAAATGTCAATTTCCCATGACATGCCTGCTGCGAGGGTATAGAGGGAAGATGAACCAAGAGCATTGGATGACTGGCTCCCGGAAACCTGGTAACCGAAGGATGGAAATAATTGAGAAATGGCAATGCCGTAATTCGCAGCTGCAATCTCAATGCGAGAAGCTGCCATTTTCAAGTCGTAATTTCTTTTTAGTGCGCTATCTATAAGACCTTGAAGTACAGGATCCGGATAGAAATTGGTCCACTTCAAAGCTCCGACAGAATCATTCGCATTGATGGCCGCAGTGGTGGTATTGAAAGAGGACACACTCGGCATGTTGGGTCGCGCATAGCGTGGCCCCACCATGCATGCTTCGCTCAACAGCACGAGCAGAATCGCGAATAGCCCTAAGGATTGAATTGTGGTTCTCA
>CAMAYP010000199.1 GCA_945862415.1 Chryseobacterium gleum
CAGCCTTTGCGGTTTAAGAAATAAAATTCGTTGGGATTTGCATTGGAAACAAGGCCAACGAGCTCTCCCGGAGCGCAAACCGAGTTGGCAATTTCTTCCAGCTGAAGTTTGTTAAGCGCGCTGGGCTTGATGAAGAAATCGTGTTGCTGATTGGCGATCGACTCGATGAATCCTACTACAAGCAACACCATCGCTAATCGCGGATTAATCTTTTCCAAGAACATTGCTCCTCCCAATGCCAACCAGGGAACCAGAATAAGCGCGTAGTATCCGTGGTGTGTAAACAAACTCCCCGACTTCATCATGTAAAGCATGATTAATGGCAGAATGACGGCCGTAATGCTTACGACAATTCTGTTGCCTTTGAACAACAGATACAGTATCCCTGCAAGCGAAACAACGCCCCAGATGTATGCTTGATAAGCGGAGTAATAAAAGCGCTCAGCTACTTCCCAACCGTGCGATAGGAGCTCGGAAGCGCCTGTTGTGAGCGGCTTTCCCGAATTGTACCATTGCCCGAACGTTGCTGAAAGATGCACGTTCCACCTGAAATACCACCACCATACCATGACCAAGACAATCGAGGATGCAGCTGCGAAAAACAGTTTACGTCGCAGCGGTGTTGATGCATTGAAAAACGGAAACGCCAGCAATGCCAAATACAATCCGAATGGAATTTTGATAAGCGTTCCTAATGCGGCAAACAGAAAATATCCCAGCAAATTCGAGCCTCCGCCTGCCTTGAGGTAGTTGAAACCGTAATACAAGGCGATTATCACCAATGAAAGTGCCGCCGGGTCGGGCATCACTTTTCGTCCCAAATGAAAGAGTGAAGAGGCGCCAAACAGGACGGTGGCCCACGCTGCTGTTTTTTCCGGAATGAATGAACGAGCCAACAGAAAGAAATACCAGCTTCCGAATGAAACGATGATAAGCACAATCAATCGGCCATACCAATGATCATAGCCGAAGGGAATAGACATCAAATGAATCGCATACGGGATGGCCGGAAACTCCATGCCAACCACTCCTCTCATTTCGCCTGTTTCGTCAATAGTAGGGTAGAGGATGTTGTTGTCGAGTTGATGGAAGTTACGCGCCACCATCATCGAAGTTGTTTGTCGCCAATTGTGCGCTACTTCCACAGGCGGGTTTGTAATGTGAAACAGGCGCGCCAAAAACATCAATGCAACGAATGCAATGACAAAGCGTGTATGAACCGAAAGTGATCGCAGCATCACTTCATTCCAAGTTCTGATTGTATGGCGGCCATGCGCCCTTCCATTTCTGCAACCTGCTCTCGGTAAAGATCTTGTCCGCTAAACTCGGCCTTCATGGAGAAGTAGAATTTTATTTTGGGTTCAGTACCGCTGGGTCTCGCGGATATTTTGCTGCCATCGGCCAGTACAAACTGCAACACGTTTGATGCGGGCAGGTCGAGCTTCACGCTTTCACATGTGCGCAAATTGGTGGATTTCTGCAACTGAATGTCGCGAAGCTCCACCACTTCCGAACCGGCTAATTGCTTCGGTGGGTTGGTTCGCAAGCTCTCCATTTTGGATTGTATTTGCTGCAGTCCGTCGAGCCCTTTGAGCGTAACTGAAAGCAGCGATTCATGATACAGCCCGCAACGCTCATAGATTTCCATCAATAAACTCCACAAGGTGCGATTGTTTGCTGCACACCACGCAGCGATTTCACACAATACAACCGATGAAAGAACAGCATCTTTATCACGAACAAATTCGCCTACAGAATATCCATAGCTTTCTTCTCCACCGGCAATGAAAATTTCCTTGCCTTCTTTTTCACGAATCACACCGGCGATGTATTTAAATCCTGTGAGCGTATCGTACCATTTTACGCCGTGCAACTTTGCTATCTCTTCAAGCAAATCGGTGGTTACAATTGTTTTTGCGATGTAGTGATTGGATTGAATGGTGTTCTTTTCACGCATGCGTTCCAACTGATAATAGACGAGCAGACAGGCTGCCTGATTACCATTCAGTAAAACCATTTTACCGCTGTTATCGCGAATGGCCATGCCCACGCGATCGGTATCGGGGTCAGTGCCAATTACCAGGTCGGCGTTTTTTTCCTCAGCGAGTTGCAATGCCATGTTTAGCGCTTCGCGCTCTTCCGGGTTGGGCGATTGCACCGTGCTGAAATTTCCGTCGGGTGTGGCTTGTTGTTCTACAATGAAGATATTCTTGAAGCCCAGAGCTTCCAGAGCTCTCGGCACCATGGTAATACCTGCGCCGTGAATTGAGGTGTACACAATTTTTAAATCACCGGCTTGCTTGATTGTATCGGGTGAGTGAATGATGCTCTGTAGTTCAGTAAAATAAGCCTCTTCAACTTCAGTTCCAATGCTATGAATACGTGATGCGTCACCCTCGAACTTCACGTCGTCGGGGCGTGTTATCTTTCTTACTTCACCAATAATTCCTTTATCGTGTGGAGGCAAAACTTGTGCGCCATCTTCCCAATACACCTTATAGCCGTTGTACTCTTTTGGATTGTGTGAAGCAGTAATTACAATTCCGGCTTGACAGTTCAAAGCGCGAACGGCATAGGAAAGCAAGGGCGTTGGGCGCAGTTCGCTAAATAGATGGACGTCTATGCCATTTGCAGAAAGCACGTTTGCTGCAGTCTGTGCAAAGAGCGGAGAGTTGTTGCGTGAGTCGTATGCAATGGCAACTCGTGAAGTCGCACCGGGGAATTGAGCCAGGATGTAGTTGGCGAGGCCTTGTGTGGCCATGCCTATGGTATAGACATTCATGCGCATGGTGCCAACACCCATGATGCCGCGCAAGCCGCCCGTTCCGAATTCCAGGTCGCTGTAAAAGCTTTCGATAAGTTCTTTTTCATCGGAAGCAATCATGCGCTGAATTTCTGCCTTCGTTGCTTCGTCAATAACTGCAGATGCTAGCCACGCTTCTGCTTTTTGTTGTATGCTGGAAATGTCCATAGGGGTCTATCGTATGAATTCGGGACAGCGAATGTACCAAAGACACATGCGAGGTCGAAGAACTTCCTTTCGGGCAATAAAAAAACCGGAATAAATCCGGTTTTTCAATAGTGCTAGCTAAGCTTTTATTCATTCCCAACACCTGCTTGTGCTGGTGTCAATTCGCATGTGCCTGTTGCTTTTGAAACGTTTTCATCAGAAGCCAGTGTGGTTGCAATCTTGTTAGCCGGATCGAGCGCCAATGTTTTATTGATAGCTGCACGGCTGCATTCGTAATCCT
>CAMAYP010000200.1 GCA_945862415.1 Chryseobacterium gleum
TTGTTCTTTACAATTTCCTCATGCTCCGTCTTCGTTGTAATAAATCGTATGGGCCACTCCAGTGCATTGACCTCCTTCACACGCGGGTAATGTGTGTTGGCGGTTTTGATTGTGAAACCGGTGCGCTTGCCTGAGTCGTGCGTGAGAAAATACAAGCCTCCCTCCACTTCAAATACGAAACCTCCGGCATCTTCTCGTTTTACTTGAACAGACTGAGCAGCAGTTAGGCTCGGCTGTTCAGGCATATTGGTGGAAAATGGAGGCGGTGGCAATTTCATTTCAGAAACGATTCTCTGCACCAACGGCAATGAAGCATTCGAGTTGCGCGCACTAAAGACCTCCACCATTTGCCCCGGAGTCACAAATCCACCAAATACAGGCTCACCGGTTTCAAACTTGGTAAGCAGATAATTCTGCGCAGTCAAGGTCGATGATTTGTCGCACGTGATAAACGAAGGTTGGGTCAGATTTCTAGCTACATCGGTAAACTCCATGAGAAGATTCCACTGTCCGTCCTTCATAGGCACAGCCATAGATCCAAGCAACCAACCTTGTCGATCCTTAGCTCCTTCATGCAGCACAATTGACAAGGTATCCTGCGACATTCCATTTAAATCGCTTATTGTAGCCTTTACTCTCAGATTAAGTGTGAAAGGTGTATTAGCAGCCATGCGCGTATATAAAAGCTCCCCTGAGAAAACTCTAAAGTGAACTATGCTGGAATCGTTGGCGTGGTGGTATACGATATACTCCGGGTGCATCTCCCTACTCTCCAAATCATAGAGGTATTGATAGGAGCCTGTCGGTACGATAGCGTTTCGCTTGCAGCCGCAGAAAAGTGCGACCAACAGCAATACCACCCAACTATGGTTCGATTTCACTCTCATTTTCATCTTCATTTTCTGCCTGCTCAATTAAATCATTGTCCAACGCTTTGCTGGTCTTGGCACCCAATTTCTTCATTTTCTGCGTACGTGCAATGATGTTTCCGCGGCCTGTCTCTAACTTATTCATGGCATCATCATAGGCCTTGTTCGCTCCCTTCAGGCGATCGCCGATTTCCTTCATGTTTACCAGAAAAGCGACGAACTTGTCGTAGAGTTTTCCTCCCTCCTCCGCAATTGCCTGCACATTGCTGATACGTCTTTCCTGCATCCAAATATTGCTAACCGTGCGCAACGTAGCAAGCAAGGTTGTAGGCGACACAATGATGATATTGAGATCCCATGCATCGCTATACAGCTCTTTGTCTTGTTGAATAACCAGTGCGAAGGCAGCCTCAATAGGCGTAAACAAAATCACGAAATCCGGAGTATTCAGACCTTTTGCTGAAGGATAATTTTTTTCACTCAGTAGTTTTACGTGGCTTCGCAGACTGCTAATATGAGCCTTCACTGCGGTAGCCCGCTCCTGTTCATCGGTTGCTGATACCCAGGCAGAATAGGCCGTAAGCGACACCTTACTATCGACTATCAAATGCTTATCGCCCGGGAGGTTTACAATTACATCGGGGCGAATAGTTTTATCTAAATCATTGCTTGTGCTGTGCTGAGTGGTGTATTCAATGCCTTCGGTTAGGCCGCTTCGTTCCAGAATTCTCTCTAGCACTAATTCTCCCCAATTGCCCTGCGACTTTGTGTCGGCCTTGAGCGCTTGTGTCAAATTGGTTGCGTCTTCCGAAAGCCTGGTGCTGTTGTCGTTTAACCGTTTTAATTCCTCTTTCAGACTATTCCGTTCGAGGGTTTCCAGATGATATACATCTTTAATGCGCTTTTCGAATTCACTGAGATTGGTTTGAATCGGGCTCAGCAGCAATTTGATTTGCGATTCACTTTGCTGCTGCATGTGCTTCGACTTTTCATCGAGGATGCTTTGCGCTAAGTTTTTGAATTGATCGCTGAATTGAGTTTGTATTGATTGCACTTGGCTCTTGACCTCATCTGCCTGCCTTTTCGCCGCTGCCAGCTCCGTTTGTGCCGAAGCTAGCCTTGCTGAAAGGTCCACCACCCTATTCTGTTCTAATGCCAAATCAGTGTGAGCGACCTCTAGCTGGCGCTGCAACAGATCCATTGCCGATTGGTCACCAACCGTGACGACCGTTTCCTTTTTTCGAAATAACAGCAGGACAATGACCAGTAGCAGAGCCGATAGAAGTATAATAATCAACAATTGCATAGGGTAAATATAACCATGAAGCAGCGCTAGGAATGCAGCAAAAACGAGTAGCAAGATTGTGGGTTTTTCCAATCACTCCAAGATAGCATCACGTGCTGAGGAGAACGTTCCAAAACTGTTCTCATTGCGTCGTACTGTCCTGGCCATTCGCTCGCTGGGCTGCAGCCTTTTTGCAACGTATCATGGTTGGACAGGTAAAAGATTCCGGCGTCATCCGGTTCTTCAACCAGCGCTTCCCACTCCCTCATGCTATGCTTCGCCAACTTAAACGCCTCGTGATATATATAGCCGTTGAAAAATGGGCGTTGACGAGCATACACTCTTCCATCGCACCACAATAACAAAGGAACAGCCGATTGCAGACGCAAGTTTTCGATCCAGCGCAACAAGACATCATCGGGAATGAAGGACGCAGCATCAAACCGAAAGCCATCGACGCCCGCATTCAGCCAAAAGAGCAAGACCTCCTCACAGGCCTGAACAAGATCGGGGGAATTATGATTCAACTGCACGACGTCATTCCAAGCTGTGCCTGCCGGAGGATGGGTCATGCCCATTGCATCACGCATATACCAGTGTGTATTGGTGGTCCATTTATGCGCGGGAGAAGTGTGATTGAGCGGCATGTCGAGCACCACACGCAAGCCACATTCATGGCAACGGGCTATCCATTGTTTAGCATCTTCTACGGTTCCGATTGTTTCATGCACAGCGAGATAATCAGCAATGGCATAAGGCGAAGCGCTCAAGGAATGGTTGATCTTCATCCAGGGCAACACAAACACCGTATTAAAACCTGCCTCAGCAATCGCTTGAGGCAAACTCATTGCACCACGCAGCGTACCATCAGGGCTTGCATGCGGAATGGAAACTTCAAGAATTCGCAACGGAGTTTTCATAACAATCATAAAAAAAGCCCGCTTGAGGCGGGCTTATTTTTTTGGACATCGATTAGAGAGGCATAAAAGGGAATTGCTTTCCGGGGAAATGTCCGGTTGCACCCAACTGTTCTTCGATGCGCAACAACTGGTTGTATTTGGCAACCCTGTCGCTTCGTGAAGCAGAACCCG
>CAMAYP010000201.1 GCA_945862415.1 Chryseobacterium gleum
GTTGATTGGGATTGGATTTCGGATAATTTGATTTTCGGTTTCGCCTCGGGAATGCCGCAGCGATCAAGTGCCAAGCAATTCGTCAACTTCGGGGTGAGCATAAACTGACCATAGTCGGCATCGATACCGAAGCGACCGATGGTTACGCCTTGATACTCCACCTCCACTTCAGGGTCATCACTGCCAATGATGGGGCTCGCTATTTCGATAATCCCCATCAACTTCGAAGGTGCTAAACGGTGTTGCACATCATCAGCTACCCACAGCTGGAAGCTCACATACTTCTCGACGCGCTCGGTTCCACCACAATCGATAAAGTGCTTCGAAGTAACTCCGGCCTCTGTGATGTGAAAGTGCGCGGGCACCGGCGAGCCGCTGGGCTGTATGAAAGACAAGCTCTGCATGCCCTTCAAGTGCGATTTAAATTCAGATAGTTTCATATAGATAGTTTTTAGTTAGCAACACGTTTGGTTCTGTTGTTCAATGCGATCTTCCAGCGTTATAAAGTAAGACTTTAAGAATTGTACCGCCTTGGCATCGATGCAATAACATACGGAGGTGCCCTCCACCGTTCCTTGAATGATCCCGGATTCTTTCAATGCCTTCAGATGCTGCGACACGGTGGCCTGTGCAAGGGGCAACCGGTCAACAATGTCACCGCACACGCAGCTATCACACTTAATGAGATACTCCACAATGGCAATCCGCGCGGGATGTCCAAGCGCCTTGAGCATGGTGGCTGTCTTGTTTTGCTTAGCGGTAAACTCTTCTGTTTTGGCTTGGGCCATTCGAATTCTTATTTATCGTAAAAGTACGATTAACAAACTCCCTAAATCTATCAGACCATTAAGATATTGCTAAAAATACTGTTACGAAAATTACCCATCGTCACATAGACCCCAGTACTCAGTACCCAGTCCCCCATAAAATGAGAAAGGGAGGAAGCCATTGGCCACCTCCCCTCTCATTAATGAGTTTGCTCAAACACACTCTTCCGCCACAACGTTGCAAACGGCTGCACACTGGCGACAAGCCTGTGCGCATGCTCTGCAACTGTCGTCGTGCATGGCATATTGTTCACACGTTTCTGCGCACGCCCCACAAACCATTGCACACAGAGCACTAAAATCGGCTCTGAAGGGGGAGTTTCTTGCTTGCATCCGCGCTGTTAAGGCACAGATGTCGGCACAATCGCGACACATCTCCGCGCAATCTTCACGTTGCGAATCGATGCAATCGGTGAGGCACTGCTCACATGCTATCATGCATGCTATGCAACTTTCGATAGAGGTGTTGTGCGTACTCATGTTAGCTAGTTCGTTTTTCAGTTGTTTGACACTGCAATGATGCAACATTCAAAAGGTGAGATACCATGACGTGAGACGCCCCTCAACGTGATTTGTGTCAACAGGCTGCACTTCGCTCAAAATCCAACGTGAACACAATCGCAGCTGCACTGCAAATCTGTTTCATCTGCTACCTTTGCACGCGCTTATATCCACTATCCGTCAACCGATACCGAAAAAAGACAGCCTGGCTGTTACTTTTTCAAGGATGAAACGTCTAATGCTACTTAATGTAAACAAATTCAATGCACTACCGCATGCCCTTCATAGTTAAGCTCGGCGTATTCCGCCATTTTCAACGCCTCGCATTTCTACTGACCACTACCCTGCTGTCGTATGTTGCCGCTGCCCAAAACTTCACCGTGAGCGGCACCGTGAAAGACGCCGGCAATGGGGAAGACCTCATCGGTGCGCTCATAGGTATAGCCGAAATGCCAGGTAAAGGCACAGCAAGTAACAGCTATGGGTTTTACTCCATCACGCTTCCGGCAGGCAACTACACCCTCGTCTTCCAATCGCTCGGCTACCAGTCGCGCACCGAACGCATCAACCTCACAAGCAACCTATCACTCAAAATCGAATTGCCGTCCTCCGAGAGCCAACTCAGCGAGGTGCAGATCTCGGATGAGCGCACCAACGACAACGTGCGCAAGAACGAGATGAGCGTCATGAAAATCGACCCCAAGGCTGTGGAGTCGGTGCCCGTGTTGTTTGGCGAGCGCGACATCATCAAGATTTTTCAGATGACCCCCGGCGTAAAAAGCGCAGGTGAAGGCAACGCCGGCTTTTATGTGCGCGGCGGCAGCGCCGATCAGAACCTCATCCTACTCGATGAGGCACCGGTATACAACGCCTCTCACCTGCTCGGCTTCTTCTCGGTGTTCAACTCAGACGCACTGAAGGACGTGACCCTCTACAAAGGCGGAATGCCTGCCGAATACGGCGGCCGTTCCTCGTCGGTCATGGATATCAAAATGAAGGACGGCAATGCCAAGAAGTTCGGAGCAGAGGGCGGCATTGGGCTCATTGCATCGCGACTAACGTTGGAAGCACCTATTGTAAAAGACCGCGGCTCCTTCATCGTATCGGGCCGCCGCACCTATGCGGATATGTTTCTGAAACTTTCAAAAGACACCGTTACCAAAGAGTCGAGCCTGTATTTCTACGACCTGAACATGAAGGCCAACTACCGCATCAACGATAAAAACCGCATCTACCTCTCGGGCTACTTCGGGCGCGACAACTTCGGGTTGTCCGATATCTTCGGGTTTGACTGGGGAAACAAAACCGGAACATTGCGTTTCAACCACGTATTCAACGAACGCCTGTTTTCCAACACCTCTCTAATCTACAGCGACTACAGCTATCGGTTTTCGTTTAGCCCGGATGGCAGCGAAATCAAGTTTTCTTCGTCGATACAAGACCTCAACTTCAAACAAGACTTTTCCTTCTTTCCCAACCCCAATCACAAAATCAAGTTTGGTCTGAATGCCATTCACCACACGTTTGTGCCAGGCGAAATCACGAGCGACATCGAATCGTTTAGCGACCTGAAGCTAACCAACAAATACGCGTTAGAGAGTGCTGTGTATGTGCAAGACGACATGAGTATTAACGAGCGCCTAGGCTTGCAATACGGTGTGCGCTATTCCTACTTCGACTATATGGGTGCAGGCACTGCGTATACGTTCGATGAAAACGGCAGCGTGCTCACCACACAAGACTACGACAAATGGGAAACCATCCAAACCTACGGAGGCTTTGAGCCACGACTTGCGTTGCGCTACGATTTGAAAAACAACAGTTCGGTGAAAGGGTCCTATAACCGATCGCTTCAATATCTGCATTTATTATCCAACTCCACCTCGTCGCAGCCCACCGACATATGGGTGC
>CAMAYP010000202.1 GCA_945862415.1 Chryseobacterium gleum
ATATTGCTTCCTTGAGTTTGAGCGCGAATTTGCAGCACAAATGCACTCGGAAACGACTTTTAAGACGGCTGTTTACCAACAATTACATTAAAAAAATCAAGAGCTTCGCTTTCGGTCTCCCTTCTCATTGACTGTTCGTTTGAAACCCGATTCTCTGTTTTTCCGACTATCCATATCATCGCGAATTTCTGGCCTAGGTTTGTGTGATGGTTGTTGTTGTTTGCTTTGCTGGGTGCCATTGCCCTTACTTGTTTTCATGGTTCTTGTTTTGAATAAATTTCAATAGAACGAACTGCACTTCCTGTGAGGCGCCTCAGTAGATTGAATGACACTAAACACACCACATCTGGAGAGCCGTTTCGTGTATATTTGTGACTCAAACCTTCTCACTTCATGAAAACAGCTTGCTTGCTTTTCCTTTTGGTGTTCTCGCTGAGTTCTTATTCCCAAGGCGACAAAGAATTCATCTACGAGCAGTTCAACAAAATTTCCGGATCGTGGGAGGGTTTCATGGAATACACCGACGAAAGCGACAACGTTACCAAATACAGCCTTCCGGCCAAATGCCAGTCAACATTCGACGGTACTAAGTGGGAATACGCTGTTCAATACGACCACGGACGCGGTGACATTACGGGTGGAAAAGGCGAATGCACGGTAAACGATGAAGGCACGAAAATGAACTATGATGGTGTGATTTGGGACATCACCTCCGTGGAAGAGCATGGCGATACAACAGCCATTGTGATTGAAACGAAGGGTAAGGAAAAACGTCGACCAACCGATTTGCGCCGAATGATAACAGTTACCTCCATCGGGTTTTTCATTACTGAAGAAGTAAAAGCGGCCGAGTTTGGACCCAACTACATTGTTCGCAACAAACACATCTTTCGCAGACCTGCGCGCTCCAAAGACTGATTTACCATTTCTTCTTTTTTGCTGCTTCACTTTGCGACATTTGCAGCCGCCAATTCATTCGCATGATTCTATCTAGCAAGCAACGATTCCTCCATTATTTCAGCGCTCATCCGCTGCGTGTAATTCTATTGCTTGCGTTATTCGTTCGTTTGGTTGCTGCCTTTTTTGCGCCGGGCTACATGATGCACGACGATCATTTTTTAACCATCGAACCGGCAGGTAGTTGGGCCGATGGAAAAAACTTCAACAATTGGCTTCCCGGCATTGGCAACTCCAACGCACATCCTGAACCCATCAGTTTTTTCTACCTGGGATTTCTTTATGTCTTTTTCCTACTATTCCAGTCGCTCGGTATCGATCAGCCTGAAATACAAATGTTGCTGCTGCGAATCATCCATGCTGCATATTCATTGCTCACCGTCTATTTCGCCTTTCGTATTACGGAGCGTCTCAGCAATCGAAAAAATGCAATTACCGTTGGTTTGCTGTTGAGTCTCATGGCCATTCTCCCCAATTTCTCGGTCCGCAATCTGGTTGAGCTGGTGTGCATGCCTCCCCTACTGGCAGGTATGTGGATGCTGATAAAAAACGTGCCTCTGTCTTCTTTCGCAATAGGCAACATCACGTTTGAAGCTCCCCCTGCCTCTTCAAGCCAGGCGTTGCATTGGAAATACATCATAGCCTCGGCCTTTCTTATGGGACTTGCCGTTGGCTTCCGCTACCAAACAGGACTATTCGTAGCGCTCACGGGCGTTGTGCTTGGTCTGCATAAAAACATTCGTTCGTTCGTTCTCTTTGGCACAGTTTCATTCATCGCTTTTTTTATCACTCAGATAGACGACGTGCTACTTTGGGGCGGCGAACCTTTTCAGCACTTGCGAGGCTACTTCGAATACAACAAGAAAAACGCACTCAACTACCCAGGCTCTCCTTGGGCGTATTTAAGTTTCATCGGCATTTTCATGCTGCCTCCGGTTAGCGTGTTCCTTACTGCCGGATTTTTCGCGTCCTGGAGAAAAAATGCGATTCTAGTAATACCAACGCTTGGCTTTTTAATTTTCCATATTTTCTATCCCAACAAACAGGAACGTTTTATTCTTCCGGCACTTCCATTTTTTGTAATTGCCGGAGTTATTGGATGGAATCGATTGTCGGAACGGTGGAAAGAAGCGCGTTGGCATCGGGTAAGCTGGAAATTCTTTTGGGTGCTCAATACCGTTGCTATGACAACGCTTTGTTTCACATACTCCAAAAAAAGTCGTGTTGAAGCCATGAACTACTTGTACGAAGCAGGCGATTGCAACAACTTCATCTTGGAGTTCACACATTCCGATCAGGGTGCTATGATGCCGCAGTTCTACAGCAACATTTGGACAAACTATTACTACTTCAAAAAAGGCGATCCGGTGGACGGCACATTGAGTTTCGCTTCCAATGTTGCGGAGGAAACGAAAGATGATATTATGCCGCGCAGTTTGCCCAACTACATTCTCTTCTACGACGATTTGCAACTGGACCAGCGCGTTGCCAACATGAAAAGCTACTACCCTACACTTACCTACAGAACTACAATAGAGGCAGGGTGGTTCGATAAAGTGCTGCATACACTAAATCCCAAAAACAGCCTCGAGAAAATCCATATTTACGCTACCGATCAAGTAGTAAAACCGATTATCGATCAGCCGTAGAACTATTATTACACGGTCTCAACGTCGACGCGTTTATAGCCCCAGCGTGCCGCTGAAAATGAATCCAGTATAGAACCCGTGTTTTCGCTATGCGGCAATGGTTTCAAGTGAAAAAGAATGCTGTCGAAATCTCGCGCATCGCTCGACAAAAACGCATAGCCCTTCAACATCCCTCTTTCTACAACGACATAGCCATGCTCTCCAGCCACCCTGCCCGCGCACTCAACCACGTAGGAAGGATCGCGCGCCAGCATTGCCTTCAATGCTTCGTCCAATACAGCGTTGTGAGCGTTTGTCTCCACTAGTTCGGCGGCAACATCAAACATAGACAACCCCAGCAAACGCTGATCTATGGCAAACTCTGCAGCAAGCGCATACAACCAACGATTCGCTTCCGATAGCGATGCAAACGAACGAACCGAACCGGAAGCCTTGCCTGCGGCAGATGCTGCAAGCCGCGTGTAGCCGTTCTGATCGGAATAACGTATGACATGTGCGCGACGTGTCTTGCGCTTTTGGGCGCTGTTGAACGGCG
>CAMAYP010000203.1 GCA_945862415.1 Chryseobacterium gleum
GGAAACGTTAAAGTGGTGAAGCACTCGAGCCATGATGAGCTTGATAAATAACACGTGAGAATGGAGAATGGAAAACCATATAGCAACGGTTCTCCATTCTTCTTTCTCCATTCTTCGACGCAAGCGCTTAACCACTCTGCTATCACATCGTCATGCGCCTTCCTGATTTTTATCGACATCCCATGAACATCGGTTTATTCATGGTACGGTGAAGTCTACCTTCGCGGCAAATTCAACCCCTATGAAATTCTTTATCGACACCGCCAATCTCGCTCAAATACAGGAAGCCCATGATTTGGGAATTCTTGACGGAGTAACCACGAACCCTTCACTGATGGCCAAAGAAGGCATCTCAGGCAAGGACAATGTGATGAAACACTACAAAACCATTTGCGAAATTGTAGGCGATGGCGATGTGAGCGCTGAAGTAATTGCAACCGACTTCGCCGGTATGGTTGCAGAAGGCGAAGAATTGGCCGAGCTTCACCCAAACATTGTTGTGAAGGTACCAATGATCAAAGAAGGCGTTAAGGCTCTAAAATATTTCAGCGACAAAGGCATCCGTACCAACTGCACACTCGTGTTCTCGGCCGGACAAGCTCTGATTGCTGCCAAGGCTGGTGCTTCGTATGTGTCGCCTTTCATAGGTCGTCTTGATGACATTTCAATGGACGGCACAGACCTCATTGAACAAATCCGAATCATCTATGACAACTACGGATACGAAACCGAAATACTCGCCGCCAGTGTGCGCCACCCGATGCACATCATCAAGTGCGCTGAAATTGGCGCCGATGTGATGACAGGACCGCTCAGTGCCATCATAGCGCTGATGAAGCACCCCCTCACCGATAACGGATTGGCGCAGTTTCTGGCCGACCACGCGAAAGCAGCTAAATAAGTTCTAGGTGCGATGTGCGATGTGCGAAGGAAGTCACACATCGCACTTCGCACTTCGCATATCGCACCTCTCATGCTTCTCCCCATACACCCCACAAACCCCGAACCGCGCAAAATTGCGCAGGTGGTGGAGTGTTTGCGCAAGGGTGGAATTGTGGTTTACCCTACAGACACGGTGTATAGCATGGGCTGCGACATGCTCAATTCGAAGGCGCTCGAAAAGCTGGCACTCATCAAACAAGTGAAACTGGAAAAGGCGAACTTCTCGCTGATTTGCCACGACTTGAGCCACCTTACCGAATACAGCAAGCAACTGAGCAACCCCATCTATAAGCTCATGCGAAGCACCCTTCCGGGGCCTTACACGTTCATTCTGGAAGCAAGCAAAGCCATTCCGAAAATATTTTCAGACCGCAAGAAAACGGTCGGCATCCGCGTGCCCGACAACTCCATAGCTCGGGCAATCGTGGAAGCGTTGGGAAATCCAATTGTTTCAACTTCCGTTCACGATGACGATGCGATATTGGACTATACAACCGATGCAGAACTCATTCACGATAAATGGAGCAACCGGTTGGACATCGTTATTGACGGCGGGCCGGGCGGGCTCGAACCGTCTACTGTTATCAGCTGCGTGAACGACGAAATAGAAGTAGTGCGACTGGGTAAGGGTAGCGTTGAAATGATTTAGTCGTTCGGGTTATTCATGCCGCGCAAGTGCGTGTAAGCATCGCCAATAAATTCGATGATATCGCGAGCAATTACAGAATCCATGCTGCGCGCTTCCGCCGCTACATCTCCTGCCAACCCGTGCATATAAACACCCAGCAAGGCTGCATCTTGTGCGCTGTAACCTTGCGCCAATAGGGAACCAATCATTCCACTCAACACATCGCCGCTGCCGGCGGTTGCCATGCCCGGATTGCCGGTGGAGTTAATGAATACTTGCCCCTCAGGAGTTGTTATGCGAGTATGCGCTCCTTTCAAGACTATAAAAACGCTTAATTCTTTGGACTGCTGCAACTGCGTTTCGAGTCGATCAAAATGATTCGCATGTTTGCCAAATAACCGATCGAACTCTCCCACATGCGGTGTGAGTATGGTGTTGGCTTGCAGTCGAGATTGCCATCCCTCGCTGGCTATAATCGTTAGCGCATCGGCATCAATAATCGCCGGTGCTGTGCCTGCATTCAACCATTCCTCTATCATCGAAGTTGCACTCTTACCGGTGCCAATGCCAGGCCCCATGACCAATGCCGTTGCGCCCTGAACCTGCTCAAAACGTTCGAGTTCGACTTTTCCCAAACCGGTCTTGCAGAGTACCTCGGGCACAGCTGTTTGCAGCACCTGCATGCCTTCATCCGTAATGCATGCGGTAACCTTACCGACACCCGAACGCATCGCAGCATACGACACCAACATGCAGGCTCCCATCATGCCCGCGCTTCCGGCCACTACCTGCAAATGCCCGTGCATTCCCTTATGGCTATATTTAGTTCTTTCACGCAGCAGCGGCGCCACCTCCCGGTCGTCAACAAAATACCAATCGCTCGGCTGTTCCAGCTCAAATTCAGAATCAAGCCCCAGCGGCACAATGACCATGCGACCAACGAAACAATCATTCTCGGGAAAAAGCATGCAACGCTTCGGAATTTCGATGGTGAGCGTAATGTCGGCCTCTACTATTGCCCCTGTTTGCGGAGCAAGCAGGTCGGCCTGTAAACCGGAAGGTATATCGATAGCGACTACCCGGTTAGGCAACCCGTTTAGCCATGCAATCAACTCCGACATCCAGCCCTCAATTGGTCGGTTCAGTCCTGAGCCAAAGAGCGCATCGACTACCACTGCATCGGGCTCCATCTCCATGCCTTCCGGCATAGCGCTGATGAAATGCAAGGGCAAATCACCATCAATTGAAACTTGTAGGTTTTCTCGAAAATCAGCACTGCCGTTGGAAGCGTCGCCCACTACAATTACCAGCACATCCAATTGCTGTTCGTGCATGAGCCGCGCCATCACCAGCCCATCGCCTCCGTTGTTGCCCGTACCGCAGAAAAAAACATATCGACTGCCAAAAGCCTTATCGACGAGTACTTCCGCGCACGAGCGCGCAGCAACTGCCATCAGCTCAGCCGAAGAAGCATAGTGACGTTCGATGGTGATGCGATCCCAGCTGCGCAATTGCTCTCTGCTAAAAAGTTTCATGGC
>CAMAYP010000204.1 GCA_945862415.1 Chryseobacterium gleum
CAGAATACAAGTTGTTCGTGATTGAAGGTCGACATACGACCGGTGACAGAGGCTTCAGTAACGTTAACTGCAGCCTTTTCCATGGTTTCCATCAATTGGTAATTTTCGATTAAAGACAATCCGCAAACCGTTTTCGCGGGTCTTTTAAAGTGGTTTTCTGTTTCCTGGTTTATTGCAAAATCTCGTCAATGGCCATTGCCAGCTTGCGGTCGCGGTCCGTAATAATATCGCCGGCATCGTGCGTGCTTAATTCTACACGTACATAATTGTATACGTTGAACCAAGCAGGATGGTGCCCCATCTTTTCGCTAATGAATCCAACGCGGGTCATGAAAGTAAAAGCCTCTTGAAAATCCTTGAAGCGAAATTCACGCACCAGTTTATTATCAGTCTCTTTCCACATAGGTCAGTGGTTTGTATTGAGTGGCAAATATAGCCTTTTCGGATTATTGTGCACCATTGTACGCAAAAACTATACTCTACGCTCGGTTTTAATAATTTCTACTCGCAAACGGCTGAGTGCCTCGGGAGTAATGCCCAAATATGAAGCTATATGACGCTGTGAAACACGTTGTTGCAGATTCGGATAGGTGCCAATGAATTCTTGATAGCGCTCGGTTGCTGAGGCGCTCATCAAAAGCAATACGCGCTTTTGGAGAACAGCAATACGGCGAAGCAGCCGATTCAACTCCAATCGGGCAAAGTCGGGATGACTTCCCATGTGCTTGTTGACGAGTTGCTCGAAAATAACAGCGCGTATGACTTGCACCTCAGAGTCTTCCAGTGCATCGATAGAAAGCACTGCAGGCGATTGCATGGTGGTTGACTGTATGTCGGAGATAATCCATCCTTCTGGAGCGAACATAAAGATGTGCTCCTTTCCCTTGCTATCAGTTGTGAAGCTGCGCAGCAGACCCTTCGTCACGAAATATGCATGCATTGCATGGTCGCCCTTTTGCTGCAAGGTCTCCCCTTTCTTCACTTGAATGGTCTTCAAATTAAGCAACAACGCATCCAGTTCTTCAGAAACTGCCTCGCTATCTCCTTTGAAGTATTGAGCAAAATCCATGTGAATGCGAAATTAACCCGCCGTCTGTATTATCGGCCAAACCAGCCTCGATCTCCCTTTTTGATCCAGTAAAACCAATCCCAATAACTCAGGTGATGGCTTCGAATAAAACCCTTTCGTGCGCCCTTGGGAATGAACAATCGACCACCTTTTTCAGGCAGCAGATTGTCGAGGCCATTCACTGCGCATTGAGGTGCAATGCCGTCTTGTCGGCAGGTTACATCGGCTCCCCTTTCAAATCGATCGCTGCCGTATTGCCACACTTCTTGAAACTTGTTCCAGTCCATGCCGGCTACACCCGGACTTTCCGGAGCTAGAATGAGGATTTTACCTAAAACCATGTACGGCTCCACCGCGTCAATGAACCCAAGAGCATACGAATACCCCATGCTGTGGCACACCATGTCGAGCGTATCGGGCACCTGTTTTTGCGGCTGATGGCCTTGCAGAAAACGCTCTCCACATCGTTTTCCATTTTCAAAACGAGTTCGAAAGCCCTCTTCGTTTGGCTCGTCGTTGAAGCCCCAATTGCTTCGCCCCACCCAACCGAAGCGCGTAACTGTCCACGACCAAATGCTGCGGCCCTTGGTGCGGTGCATGGAAGTTGCCACCGGGTGATGCCCATCAATGTAGAGCGGTGTTACCGGTTGAAAGCGGCTGATGAGTGTGTCGTCTATGTCGAACCAATAGCCGGCAGGCGACATACCACCGGCCGGTGATACGCTGTAAATCTCGTTGCTCGTTGTGATTGTATCGAGATGCAATCCACGATAGCCATTTGAGAAAACCAGAAATCGTTGTTGAGCGCCAACTGCCTGCGGCAATAGCAGCAATAAAAAGGAACAAACTTTATTGACCATGTTGATAGAATATACCTTCTGCAAAACCGGTCCACAGGCACGCCCGCTGACCCGAAGCCTTTAACCCATTATTGACCCAAGTATTGCATGTGTGTATCATACTATATCTTCCGTGAGCATCATAATAACGATCGTGATCGAAATTGACACCGGCAAGGAGCGGTTGCAACATGATGCGCTTTCCATTTGCATCTGCGATTAAGGATCGTCGGATGTAGTCGCACAAACGCATGTATTGATTGCGTGTGAATTGCAAATGAATGATGGGCCTATCGGTTGGAAGGTCGAAATAGTACGATGCGTGAATGCCCGCTGTTCCTAAACCTGTTGCTGCAGCCACAGCAGTTCTAACAGTAAGATCGCCCCACGTTGGCGTATTCATGTAAAAATTCTTATCGCCCCAACCAATGGCAAGCCAAGTAAGGGAAGTATCGGGGTTAGCATTGTTGGCATAGGGAAAATCGACACTCCAGTTGTGCACATCCGTTTTCACCTTCACCAGAAAATCGGTATGCGGTCCGGACTTGAGCAGGTATACTTCATAAGTTGGTTGGTTATCTGCTGATACAACCTCTGCCGACACCGGAATGACTGCGCTCACCGATGCGAAAATTACGTAACACAAAAGCCCGAAAACGAATACCATGATCACCCAGCGCAACACTGAAAGCAGGTTGCCTAGAAACCGAAGGACGATATTTTGCGGTTGAGCGCTCATGAGGCAATATCGAATGGAGGCCGAAAAATACTACGTGCGTGATAAATGCCGACGAGATTATAGGATAATAGGGATGGAATGCGCTTGTCCATGTTGTCTATGCCTTTATCTGCAAGCAAAAGGCTTGAAACAGTGTCGGCACGGGCTACGCTTCGCTAAGCCCGCGCCATGGAATCTCTGATTATTCGGAATCCTAACTGCGCTTTACAATTTCCTCTAAATCGGAAATGTTTCGCGAGAGATCAGTCCGAATTATTTCCCAAAGCACTTCATCATCGACGTCGAAAAATTCATGTACGATGAAGTTGCGAAGCGCCAAAATGTGGTTCCAGGGCAATTGCTTGTGTTTGCGCTGAAAGCTGAACGGAATGTGCTTTACACTTTCGCCCATGATTTCAAAGTTGCGAATGA
>CAMAYP010000205.1 GCA_945862415.1 Chryseobacterium gleum
CAACGCGACAAGCGTCGTTTCGACCAACCCAACGAGCGCGGCCAAGGCCAGCCTCAGAGCCAGGGTCAGTCGCAGCAACAACAGCAGCCATACTCGCAGCAACAACAACAGCCGCAGCAACAACCACCGTCGCAACAGGCTCCTCATCAGCAAGGCGGCAACCCCAATCAGAATCAGGGACAAGTCGGCAATAGCCAGCAGCAGCAACCTCACAACGTATTTCGTCCGGATAAGACGAAGCGCGGCCTGGCTGATGAGCATGGCTACAACTTCGATGGCATTGTGCTGGCCGAAGGTGTATTGGAGCTCATGCCTGATGGTTTCGGCTTTATGCGTTCGTCGGACTTCAACTACCTGAACTCTCCCGACGATGTGTATGTATCGCAACAGCAGATAAAACTTTACGGCCTATTGACAGGTGATACTGTTGAAGGAGCTATACGTCCGCCGCGTGAAGGGGAGAAGTACTTTCCGCTAATTCGCGTGGACAGGATCAATGGCCGCGATCCCAGCTTCGTTCGTGACCGTGTGCCGTTCAAATTTTTGACACCACTGTTTCCGTACGAACGTTTTCATATTGCGGATAATAACTCGAACACTTCCATGCGTATCATGGATTTGTTTGCTCCCATCGGAAAGGGTCAGCGCGGTATGCTTGTATCGCAGCCAAAGACCGGTAAGACGACATTATTGAAAGACATAGCCAACGCGATTGCTAAAAACCATCCGGAGACATACCTCATCGTGCTGCTCATTGATGAGCGCCCCGAAGAGGTAACCGACATGAAGCGCAATGTGAAGGCAGAGGTAATCGCTTCAACGTTCGATGAACCTGCAGAGCGCCACGTGAAGATTGCCAACATTGTGCTGGAGAAGGCCAAGCGTATGGTTGAATGCGGACATGATGTGTGCATCTTGCTAGATTCCATTACTCGCTTAGCCCGCGCATACAATACCGTTTCACCTTCCAGTGGAAAGGTACTCTCCGGAGGTGTTGAAGCCAATGCGCTTGAAAAGCCGAAACGTTTCTTCGGTGCGGCTCGCAAGATTGAGAATGGAGGATCGTTGTCGATTATCGCTACAGCGCTCGTTGATACAGGTTCTAAGATGGACGAAGTAATTTTCGAAGAATTCAAAGGAACCGGAAATATGGAGTTGCAGTTGGAGCGTAAGATTTCCAACCGACGTATTTTCCCTGCTATTGATATACTCTCTTCAGGAACTCGTAAGGAAGATTTGCTTCACGACCGGGATGTATTGCAGCGCATGTGGATATTGAGAAGACACCTGGCTGATATGAATCCGGTGGAGGCAATGGAGTTTGTGAAGGATCGCATTGAAAAGACCAAGAACAACGAGGAGTTCCTCGTAAGCATGAATTCTTAAATTATGTGGGTTGCACGTTTGCCTTGGATATTAGCGCTGGTGTGGCTGTCAGTGCGTTGGGTTTTGGGCTCTCAACTCGACGTGGAGTCGGCACAAAATAGCGGCGTGCTGGTTAACATGCTGTTCATTCTGTTGCTGGTGTTTCTGGCAATAAGCCTGCATTATAAAAGGCTTGATGGGCGTGTGTCCGGATTTCTCGAAGACTTCAAGGTATGCATGAAACCGACACTGTTGTATGTGCTGTTGGTCCTGATTTTCATAGGTGTTTATTATGCATGGCTGAGCGATGATATCCAAGAGTTACGTTCCGCATATATCGATACTTTCAATGAAGGTATTCAGGATGAAAACAACCTCAATAAATTCCTGAGTCAGCACCCCGAAGAGAAAGGCAAAACGATAGAGGAGTTGATGCAAAAGAACCGCGAGAATGTGGAGCGCAATGTTTCCGTTCAGACAAGAATCATGGGTGGATCGCTGGCACTTACCTTTATTGCAGTGATCTATAGCGTGCTGGCTGTATTCTTTTGGCGAACCTTTGTACGAAAATGGTAAGGCAATTTTTACATAGAAATTCGTTACTTGCATCGTTGATGAAAAAAGGTGCAACTATACTTATAGGTTTGGCGGCGTTGTTTCTTACAACGCAAGCACACGGTCAGGCGAAGGGCAGAGAGAATTTGCCATACTTCGATAGCCGACTGTATCATTTCGGATTTCTGCTGTCGGCCAATACGTCGTCGTTCTTCATCGACTACAAGCCCGACTTCACGTTTAGTGATTCGTTGCTGGGCATTGAGAATGTGCCGCAAGGCGGTTTCAATTTGGCTTTGCTGGCTTCTTTCAACCCTATCAAGAATGTGAATTTGCGATTTGTGCCGGGCCTTTCGTTTCAGGATCGCGGGCTGAACTATACGTTTCTCGGCGATGGCAACAAGGTGGAGACCTACCTCAAACGCACGGAATCGGTTTGGTTGCAGTTTCCGCTGATGCTAAAACTACGCACCAACCGTGTAGGTAACTTTGCCGCTTATGGTTTGATAGGAGGTTGCTACGGCATTGACATGCAATCGCAGAAGGACGTAAGTGAGGCGGTTGCCAATAAGATTGTAATTAAGCTTCAGAAGACCGATATGACAATTGATGCCGGTGGTGGTATGGATTTTTTCCTGCCGTATTTTAAGTTCGGTATTGAAATGAAAACCGGCTTCGGAATGAAGGATGTTCTCATACAGGAAGGGAATCAGTTCACCGATCCCATCTCGCGTTTGCGCACACGCACCTTCGTTCTCTCGCTTTGTTTCGAAGGTTAGATTCTTCACGCGTGCGTGTTCATAATCGTATGAAAATGGGTGTTGCGCATGTGCACATTGATTGCATTTTCGGAACATGAAAAAGTGGATTCTTCGCGCTGTAAAAAACAAGTACACCCTGTCGACGGTCGTTTTTTTATTGTGGCTTACCTTTTTCAATGAAATCGATTTAATTTACATCTTTCAATCGCGCAAAGAGGTTGCTGCCTTGCGCACAGAGGTGCAGCGCATGAAAGACGATAATGCCCGCGCTGCCGAAGCGCTTCACGATTTAACTACGAATACCTACTCACTCGAGAAATTCGCCCGCGAGAATTATTATATGAAGCGGGAAAATGAAGAGGTG
>CAMAYP010000206.1 GCA_945862415.1 Chryseobacterium gleum
GATCTTGGATTGAATGTAACCGGCGTGGATGCATCCGAGCGCTTCTATAATGCCCTGGCGGGTGTTTCTGACCCGGAGTTGAAACGTAAGGCAATTGGAAAGGCATTCATCGAAGTATTCGATGAGGAGTCTAAAAAGCACGCAAGCGCCCGTTGGCTTGGTCAAGGCACTATTTATCCGGATGTTATTGAATCCGTATCACACAGTGGTGGCCCATCCCAAACCATCAAGAGCCATCACAACGTAGGTGGATTGCCCGATTATATGAAGCTTCAGGTGGTTGAGCCTTTGCGCTTGCTGTTCAAAGATGAGGTGCGTAGGGTAGGACGTGCATTGGAAATCCCATCCTTCATTCTGGAAAGACATCCTTTCCCAGGACCAGGGTTGGGTATCCGCATATTGGGTGACATTACACCTGACAAGGTTCAGCTCTTGCAGGAGGCCGACCATATTTGGATTCAGTCGCTCAAAGAAAACGGCCTATACAACGAGGTTTGGCAGGCGGGTGCAATACTTCTGCCTGTATACAGCGTGGGTGTAATGGGTGATGAACGCACATACGAGCGCACCGTTGCTTTGCGCGCTGTAACGAGCACCGATGGCATGACGGCCGATTGGTCGCGTTTGCCACATGATTTTATGGCCAAGGTTTCTAATGATATCATCAACCGCGTGAAGGGTGTCAATCGAGTGGTCTATGATATTAGCTCCAAACCTCCCGCAACCATCGAGTGGGAATAGGGTTTCTTCCCGGGCTTTTCCGATATTTGCGTCATTATTGCTGCGCAGCGCTCCATGAAAATCATTTTGCTTGTTTTTAGTATTTGTTTGTGCCTCATCGGATGGTCACAGCCCGGTGCGGTTTCGGGAGCATATACGGAGCATACAGTAGAGGCTGGACAAACGCTCTACTCCATTTCCAAGAAGTATAATCTCACCGTTGATCAGCTCGTAACAGACAATCCGGGAGCGGATGCTGGCTTGCGGGTGGGTCAAAAGCTACGCATTCCTTCTGCGGTTGCATCGAAGCCGAGCAAAGGAGCTTATGTAGTGAAGGCGGGTGATACGTTCTATGGAATTTCGCGTAGCTACGGAATTACAGTTGATGAGTTGAAAGCGCTTAATAACGGTATGCCGGCAGGGTTGATTCCAGGCGATTCCATTATTGTTCCCAGTGAAAAAACAACAGTCGCAGCACCTGCCGATGCGCCTCTTTCACAAACCGATGGCATCTATGATATCGTTGTGATGTTGCCATTCTACACAACATCCAAAGATTCTTTGCTCTCGCGTGATATTCGTTTGCGGGAGGCGGCTGTTCATATGTATAGAGGCATTCTTGCTGCTGCGGATTCATTGGAGGCTAATGGTTGTCGGGCCCGTATTCGAGTTATTGATGTACTCGATAACAAATCAACCATTCATTCCATTTTGAAGAAGAAGGAAATGAATGGTGTCGACTTGGTTATCGGCCCACTTTTCAAAGATGTGGTGCCTGAGGTTGCAGCGTGGTGCGCGGGGAACGGAGCTCACATGGTAGTGCCCGTGCAACAACCCAATCGCGTATTGCTTAATGCCCCTGCCACGAGCAAGGCGGTGGCCGGTTCGGTTACACAATGGATGTTGATTGCGCGGTATGCTCAAAAGAACTTCGCGAAGGAGAATGTTGTGCTTGTTGATTCGAAAATTTTGGATGATCGAAAATTGGTGGAATCTTTCAAAGAAGAATGGCTCAAGCTTACACGCGATAGCCTCCGAAAAGTTGTTGTTTGTGATGACTTGAATAATCTGAAACTTGCCCAACTGTTGCCTGCAGGAAAATGTTTGGTAGCATTGCCCACGGGCGATAAAAAAGTGATTGCAGCCGTTTTTAAGGCCCTGGGAACGCGTAACGATGTGGATGTGGTTGGCACAGAGTCTTGGGACGATATGGAGGCCATCGGCACGGAAATGCGCAACAAGTTTCATGTAACATTCCCGAAGGAAAAATTTGCAGACGCAAACAATGTGGCGGTTGCTCGTTGGCAGGAGAACTACAGGAAGAAGTTCAAGTCAGAACCAATAGACTTTTCTTACACAGGCTACGATATAGCATTGTACTTCGGCAGTGCGCTAATGCAATATGGTGGCGGCTTTACGGAGCATTGGTCGGGAATTAGTGCGAATACAATTGCGGGAAACTATGACTTCTTCAGAACAGCTGCTGGAAGCGGTTTTGAGAATGCTGCAGTGAACATTATTCGCACTGACAACTATCAGCTAACCCGAGTCAATTGATTTCAATTCGATGACAACGAGAGGTCTTGCGAGAAACGAATCGTGTGTTGTTTCTAAACGGATGTTATGAGTACAAAAAATGAGATTGCGGAGGAGTTTCGCAACATTCAGGATGAGATTTGCGCTGGCTTGGAGTCGGAAGATGGGGGAGCCTTGTTTTCGGAGGATGCCTGGAGCCACTCGTCGGGTGGAGGCGGAAGAACCCGCGTACTTATCGGCGGTACTGTTTTCGAAAAGGGCGGCGTCAATTTTAGTGCAGTAGAAGGTAGCCTTCCGTCTTTCATGAAGGACAAGGTGAACAGTGCTGCAACTTCGTTTTTTGCAACGGGTGTTAGTATTGTGATTCATCCACGTTCACCCATGGTGCCCATCATTCACATGAACATTCGTTATTTCGAAACCGATGCAGGCGATGCTTGGTTTGGTGGTGGAATAGACCTCACTCCTATTTATGTGAATGATGAGCAAGCTCGATACTTCCACAGTTGCATGAAAGAAGTCTGCGATCAGCACAATGCGGAGTTCTATCCAAAATTCAAGAAGTGGGCTGACGACTATTTCTTCATTACGCATCGCAATGAAACACGGGGAATAGGCGGCATCTTTTTCGATTACTTGCGCGCTGATGCTTCCATGTCGAAGGATGATTTGTTTCGTTTTGTTGCTGCTGTGGGCAGAACCTTTTTGAAGGCTTACCTTCCGATTGTTTCAGCCAATAAGGGACTTGATTTTTCTCCCTCAAATAAGAACTGGCAGTTGATACGCAG
>CAMAYP010000207.1 GCA_945862415.1 Chryseobacterium gleum
TTCTTTTTTTTGTAATAATCCATTGTGAGCATTACAACATGTAGTAATTGAATAAAAAAAAGTGTACTGAAAAACAGTCGATTCACTTTTTATTAATGACAACAAGTAAAACTGAATGTTTGCCTGTTGAATTTCACAGCATCAAGCCGAAATTCATGAATTGCACTATTTGGACCGAGAATCCCTCTGCGGGTGAGAACATCAAAGCTCATCTCGAGCAATGGTCTTCGTTTCTTACTTGTCGTGAATTGTGTTCAACTGCCGATATGATTCCCGAGAAGGTTACTGCCGATAGCAGTGATGTACACTTTGTAATGCTCGAGTCGACTAGTTCCGTTGCATTGGAGCATCTGGGGAATTGTAATCAACGTGTTCCGTTGGTTGTTTTTGTCGTTTCCCCAACCTGCAAGTTTATTCGGAACATTGAGGCCTCTGCATTGGATTATATGTGTTGGCCGTTCAACATGTTGCACGTGCGGGAAATCGACAGTCGGTTAAAAGACTTGGAAGCCATGCGCGAAGAATGCCCGGAGTTTTCAGACGGCTATGCGTTTGCCTTGAAATTCCTCGCTGGAACTATTCGCAAGCATTCTATAAAGGAGGTAATAATACCGAACGTTAGAGGTTATAGAGTCTATGCAACTCACGAACTCTTGCGGTTTGAAAGCGACGGAAATTACACCTATGCGTTTACTTCCAACGGAGAACAGGTATTAGCCAACAAGCCGCTCAAGCACTTCGAATATGTGCTCGATAAAGCCGGATTTGTGCGCATACAGACCGCCCACATGATTAACCTGCATTACTTAAAAAGTTGGCAGAGTGAAAAAGGCGTTAACCTCACACTTTCGGATGGTTCTACGTTTGAGGTTTCCTTTCGTTGGGTGCCACTATTTGTTGAAGCGTTCAGCAAATGGTCCAAAAAAAGGAGCAACCAGAATCCGAGGAATTAATCCACAAAACGGAACATCCTTTTCCAACGCAGCTCTGCGGTTTCCTGATAATTAGGATCTTCTTTTGAAAGCCATGTAAAGACCGGTTTCCCTACGATGTGGTCTTCCGGTACGAATCCCCAATAGCGCGAGTCGGCACTTTGGTGGCGGTTGTCGCCCATCATCCAGTAATACCCTTGCTTGAAGGTGTAGCTGTCGGCAGCAACACCGTTGATGATTGCCTTACCATCCACAATCTGCAGCGTATTGCCTTCGTAGTTTTGAATAACACGTCGATACAGAGCAATGTTTTGCGGAGTCAGTTGAACCGTTTCTCCTTTAGCCGGAATGTGGATAGGGCCAAAATTGTCGCGCGTCCAGGTATTGAAAGGCGACAAGGGTGAGTTGGGAAACAAGGCTTGCGGATCGAACGACTCAGGAAGTGTGTCGTTGTTTACCTCAATCATCACAATGTCGGAATTGCTTCTCAATGCTTCAGCATCACTCGCCGTGAACGAGGATTGATATACCGTCATGCCGCCATCATTCAGACTATTGCGGTCGTTGATGTTGACCTTGTATTCAGCGTAAATCTTCTTCAAGGCAGCAGGGCTTTTCACCTGGAATTGATAGCTCTGCATGACGCCTTCCGGGTCTTGCTGTGGCTGGCCATTGATGTGCACCTGGCGGTTGATGATACTCAGCTCGTCGCCCGGTATGCCGATGCAACGCTTCACGTAGTTTTCGCGTTTGTCCATGGGGCGATAGCGAACACCACCAATAACGAGAGGCTTGGGAGCACGTTGGCTTCTTTCGTAGCCGCAAACGGTGCATATTTTTTTAATGCCGAAGTTGTTGCGAGCCATGTGCTCAAAACGCTGCGGATTCTCGCTGTATTTTTCATAACCACCGGCAAGTACGATGGCCTCTTTGCGCACGTAGCTGTAGTAATCGTGGCCGGCATAAAACGGATCGACCATAATGGTGTCGCCGTGTGGGAAGTTGAAAACAACAGCATCCAGGCGTTCAGGGCTGCCAAATCCGGGCAAGCGGAAGTAGGGAAGGCTGATAGCTTCGGAGTAACTGTTGGTCATACCAAAGGGCAATGCGTTGTGCAAGAAAGGAACTGCCAGAGGAGTTTGTGGCACTTTCGGACCATAACTCATTTTACTTACAAAGAGGTAATCACCAACGAGCATGCTTTTTTCCATGGATGGGGTAGGAATGGTGAATGCTTCGAAAAAGAATGTTCGAATGGCTGATGCAGCAATGACAGCAAATAGAAGGGCCTCTGTCCATTCACGGGTGAATGATTTTTTCTTCCCGGTCCAATCGCGCGGTCCCAAATAGGGGAGATTCTTTTCTTTGAAGGCAAGCTGCGAAAGGGCCAGCCATGGCAGCGCTCCGAATAGCCATTGGTCTTTGGTGGATCGCTTACCGAACGCAAGGCCGAGTTCCACGTTCATAACAACGAGCAGCATCAGATTGATACCCGGACAGAGAATGACGAAGAACCAATACCACGGGCGCTTTATCAACTTCAACATCGGAATGAAGTTGACCAGCGGAATGTAGCCCAACGTGCCATTGAGCCCTGCACGCTTGAGCAGAGGCGGGAGGGTGATGCTATATACAAGCACGAGTGCGATGAGAAGAGACCAGGCTATCATACTATTTTATTAGGGCCTCAAAAATAAACGATGATGCGCTGAGCTCAAGAAAGTAACATTGATTAACGCAGCGGGGAAAGAACAACTATTCAAATTATTACTTTCGCCCTATGATTACTGCTACAGGCATTACCAAGTCATACGGAAACCTTCAGGTGCTGAAGGGAGTGGATGTGCACATCAAGAAGGGTGAAGTAGTTTCCATTGTAGGTGCTTCCGGGGCAGGTAAGAGTACGTTGCTGCATATACTGGGCACGCTCGACAGGCCCGATGCAGGCAAGGTATTGTTTGAACAACAGGTGGTGACTGATTTAAACTCACGTCAGTTGGCGCAGTTTCGCAACAAGCACATCGGTTTTATATTTCAATTCCATAATTTACTGCCTGAGTTTACGGCCCTTGAAAATGTGTGTATACCGGCATTTAT
>CAMAYP010000208.1 GCA_945862415.1 Chryseobacterium gleum
TCGCTCACGTCCATATACCGCCTCCATGATGCGCTGCTCGAAATAAACGGTGAACCCTTCATTCAACCAGAAATCATCCCAGGTAGAGTTCGTTACCAGGTTGCCGCTCCAGCTGTGCGCCAGTTCGTGCGCAACGAGTGACACCAGCGATTTGTCGCCTGCGATGATTGTTGGCGTCGCAAACGTCAGCTTCGGGTTTTCCATTCCACCAAACGGAAATGCGGGAGGAAGAACGAGCAAATCATATCGTCCCCACACGTAGGGTCCGTATAGCTTCTCTGCCGCATCCACCATGGCCTGCATTTCGCTGAATTCATTCGCTGCTGCGTCGATGAGTGAAGGAATCGCGTATACACCTGTGCGATCACCAATGGGCCTGAACTGCACATCACCGACAGCCAAGGCCATCAGGTAACTCGGAATAGGCTGATCCATTTTGAACGTGTACGTTCCATCAGCTGAAACAGCCTGAGGATTTTCCGCACTCATCAAGGCCATCAATCCTTGAGGAACCTTCACCCGAGCATTGTAGGTAATGCGCACACCGGGGCTATCCTGACAAGGCACCCACGTGCGTGCAAGAATAGCTTGCGACTGCGAAAAGAGAAAAGGCTTTTCACCATCCACCCAGAGCAATGCCTCTGCATCGGGAGAAGTAGTGTAGGTAATCATTACATCCTTTGAGTTCTTTTGAATAGGCACATACAACGCACTACCGATATACTCTTTGTCAGGCGAAATAGTAACGCTTACGGGAACATCATCCACCAATACCTCTGTAATGCTTAATCCCTTGGTGTCGAAAATAATGGTATCCGTGCCCGTTAAGTTTTCAATTGTGTATAAAGCGACAGCCGCAATTGTATGCGTCTCAAAATTCACTTCAGCATTCCATTCCAGATGCTTTATACGCGCTTCATTGGGCTTCGACCACGTGTGCGGGTCACGCGCAAGTTTCATATTGGCTATCATCATTTGGGAACGTTCGGAACGAGGGTTATCGGAGGAGGGGGTGTTGCAGGATGCTAAGGCTAGAAGTGTAATGGCGCAGATTAGGAGGGTTTTCATGATTACGGATTACGGATGACAGATGACAGATGACGGATGACAGATGACGGATGACGGATGATGGATGACAGATGGGGATTAATTTGTCATTTGTAATCCGTCATCAGTAATCTTCCAAATACTCCCAACGGCAACTTCACTCCCGTCATCGCCTGAAGGTAGAGTTCACCGATGCTCAGCGTATCGCCTGCGTGTTCCTTCAAGAGATTTTCAATGACGAGCGCAGAGAGCCCGAGGCTGTATGCATTGAGGATGAGGAAGTGTTCCTTCGGTTCGAGAATCTGTAGCACGCCGCGCATCATTTCGGCGATGTTTTCTTCGAGCTTCCATTTCTCACCCTTGGGGCCATGGCCAAATGCCGGTGGGTCGAGTATGATACCGTGATACGTATTTCCTCGTCGCACTTCGCGCTGCACAAACTTGAGTGCATCCTCCACCATCCAACGGATTTCATCGAGTCCGCTGAGCTGCATGTTCTCGTTGCTCCAAGATACAACTTGCTTAATACTGTCGACGTGCGTCACTTCGGCACCTGCTGCAGCTGCAGCAAGCGATGCCCCTCCGGTGTATGCAAACAGATTGAGCACCCTTGGTTTGGGTGTTTTCATTTTTCCGATGCTTTCAACGATGTAGTCCCAGTTCGATGCTTGTTCAGGGAAAATGCCCACGTGTTTGAAAGCCGTTAGCCCCAATCGAAACATGATATCCTCGTTGTTGCAGAGGGTGTACTTCATGCGCCACTGGTCGGGCATTTTCTTGATTTTTTGCCATTCGCCGCTGTTGCTGGTTTTCTGAACAAAGCGAACATGCGCTTTGCTTTTCCACTCGCCCTCGGTGAGCAGTTTAGGCCAAACGGCTTGCGGCTCGGGGCGAATGGTAATGAATTCACCAAAGCGTTCAAGTTTTTCGAAATCGCCACAATCAAGCAATTCGTAATCCTTCCAGCGCGTGGGTGTATCGAGTTGTATCGAAGACTGCATAGGGCAAAGGTAATTGCTTCATGCTATCTTCGCCCTGTTATGCGCACAGCCCTTATTGGAAACGGAAATTTAGCCTGGCACTTAAGCCAAGCCTTTCACAAGGCCGGCTTGCAGATAGACGCCCATTTATCGCGCAATTCCAATGCATCGCTAGGCTGGAAACTCTACCATTCGTGGGAGGAAATGCCCACCGATTTCGACCTCTATTTACTAGCGGTTCCGGACACGGCGATTGCAGAGGCCGCTCAACACATTTCATCGAATGCCTCTGTGGTTCACTTTTCCGGGGGATCTTCCATCAACCGCATCCCACAACCGCATCGAGCTGTTTGCTGGCCATGCCAAACGCTGACCAAGGGAACAGAGTTGGAATATTTCGATATTCCGATTGTCTGCGAGAGCAGCGATGAATATATTCAGTCGCTTATCGACCGAAGTTTAAAAAGAGCATGGGGCAACTGGACAATTGCCAATGAACAGCAGCGAATGCTCGCACATGCCGCAGCGGTTTTCTCGAACAACTTCACGAACCACATGCAACACATAGCCCATCAACTCTTGCATGAAGCAAACTTGCCAACCGGCTTGCTCCATCCAATGGTAAAAGCGCATATGAAGCTGCTCGACAAGCATGAGCCTTCGGAGTTACAGACTGGTCCCGCGAAGCGCAACGACATTGAAACGATACATCGACACATCGGTATGCTTCAATCACACCCCGACTGGAAAAAGCTGTATGAAATAATCTCCGAAGACATCATCAACACCTACCATAAAACTTAATAAGTACTGGGTACTGAATACTGGATACAGGTAACGCAGTGTTCCGTATCCAGTCCCCAGTCCCCAGTCCCCAGTACCCTCAACCCACATGAATTACAAAGCCAAACTCAAAACGATCAACACCTTTTGCTTCGATGTCGACGGAGTATTCACCAACAACATCGTATGGCTCATGCCCGACGG